>JAXHTJ010000006.1:0-35733 GCA_034190245.1 Halobacteriota archaeon
AATTAGAGAGGGGTGATATTGAGGATTTGCCATTTCCGGATGATTTTTTTGATGTTGTTCTGAGTCAAGCAGTGATAAACCTGGTTCCAAGAAAAAAGCTCGCATTCGAGGAGATTTCAAGGGTAACAAAACCAGATGGGCGGATCGTAATCTCTGACTGCATCAAAAAGGCAGAAGTTGAAAAAAGCTCTGAGCTATGGTCAAAATGTATTACAGGAGCCCCGACAATAGATGAGTTTGAGGCTTATGTGTCAGAGGCCGGGCTTAAAATAGAAGAGAGACTTGATATAACAGAAGATACCAAGGGTCTCGTCGAAGATAAACTCTGGAACTGGCCAGAATTTCTCGATTATGACCTTGAATATTATGTATTCAAAATTGGTCGCAATGCAAAGGCAAAACGGATATCAATGTGAGTATTTTTATATATACTTACTCTGTGTATTTATTTGGATTGTTTTATCGCTCAATGGAGGTATCTAAGTTGGAAGTATATATGGATAATGCGGCAACAACGCAAACATATCAAGAAGTAGTTGATGCGATGATTCCGTTTTTTTCAAAACATTATGGAAACGCATCAAGCCTGCACTCCTTAGGTAGAAAGGCACATGAGGCTCTGGAAAAGTCCCGCCAAAATGTTTCCGGTCTCATCAGTGCAGATGCAGACGAGGTCATATTCACAGCCGGTGGAACCGAATCGGACAACATCGCAATCAAAGGAATCGCATACAAAAAGAAGAAGGGGCACATTATCACAAGCTCAATTGAGCATCCTGCTGTACTTGAAACTTGCAGATATCTGGAGAAGCAGGGCTTTGATGTCACATACCTTGGTGTAGATCAATTTGGAATGATAAGTTTGGATGATCTCAAAGAAGCGATCAGAGATGATACGATCTTAATTACGATAATGCATGCAAATAACGAGATTGGAACGATTGAACCGATCAGTGAGATTGGTAAGATTGCAAAAGAAAATGATATTGTCTTTCATACGGACGCAGTCCAATCTGTAGGTAAAGTTCCAATAGATTGCGATAAAATGGGAATTGACCTTTTGTCAATATCATCTCATAAAATTCACGGACCAAAAGGTGTGGGCGCACTTTATGTACGCAAAGGGGTGAAATTGGAGCCGATTATTCATGGAGGAGGCCACGAAAAAGGCATTAGGAGCAGCACTGAAAATATTGCTGGTATTATGGGGCTTGGTAAGGCTTGTGAGCTTGCTAAAATAAATATGGAAGAAAATATTTCCTACCTGACGAAAATAAGGGATAAATTGATTGATGGGGTTCTTAAAATTGAAGAATCTTATCTCAACGGACATCCTACAAATCGGCTGCCAAACAATGCACACTTCAGATTCAGCGCAATAGAAGGCGAATCACTCCTATTATCGCTTGATGAGGAGGGTATTGCAGCATCCACTGGATCAGCATGCTCCTCCAAAAAACTTGCCGCATCGCATGTGCTCATGGCAATAGGATTAAGTGAGGTTGATGCACATGGCTCTTTGCGATTGACACTCAGTCGGAAAAATACGAATGAAGATGTTGATTACGTCTTGGAAGTCTTGCCAGAGGTTGTTGAAAGGCTGAGGCAGATGTCACCTTTATGGAAGAAGTAGAAGATGAAAGTCGTCTCTTTAATCTCTGGTGGAATAGACTCCCCTGTTTCAACATATTTTATGCTAAGAAGCGGTGCGGAAGTTGTAGCAATTCACCTTGACAATCGCCCGTTTACCGACGATAGACAAGTAAAGAAAGCATTAGAACTTGTAAAACACCTTGAAAATGTGTTTGAAATTGAGATAAAGACCTACGTTGTACCACATGCAAAAAATCAAGCTTCATTTGCGCGTAATTGTAAGAGAAAACTCGGATGTGTGCTTTGCAAAAGAATGATGCTTCGAATCGCTGAAGAGATAGCCAAGCGAGAAGATGCCGATGCGATTGTAACAGGAGATTCTCTCGGACAGGTGGCCTCTCAAACACTTCAGAATCTGAGTGTCGAGACCCAGACAGTCAGTATTCCGATTCTAAGACCTCTTATCGGATTTGACAAAAACAACATAATAGAAGTCGCAAGGGATATTGGCACATATGAGATCTCGATCTTACCCGGGCTCTGTTGCACAATCGTTCCGAAGAAACCGGCGACACAGGCAAAATTGGAGGTTATTTTACAAGAAGAAGAGAAGGCCGACGTTGCCTCGCTTCTGAAAGAATCGATAAATGGAGCAAAATGACCTTTTTCACACTGAAACCATGTAAGAGCTCAGCGGCATTTGAGATGGTCCTCGAAAAGAAGGTGAATATAGGCCTTAAAAAAGCTTCTGAAACTTTGATCAGTTGTGGTTTTGAGATTGTTTTAAATGCCAATGTTATTCTGATCGTAAAAAGAGATATTGAAGTTTCGATATATCCGAGTGGGAAGCTTATTGTAAAGACCGATTCTAAAGAGGATGCAGAAAATTTGGCTACTGAGATTTATGGGATGATTTGAGACATGAATATATAAGATGAAGTATGTCTATAGATCAACAGATACTCGGATACATATCAATTTTACCGTCGTGGGGTAGATATTAATGAAAAAACTCGTGATAATAGGTGCAGGCGGTGCAGGACTACCCATAGTATCGACTGTTAATAAAAAGAGCGACAAAAGTCACATCGATAAATGGAAAAAATGCTGTAGAATCCATAAATTTTGAAGGGGATGCTGGTAGGACCGAAGAGACAATTTCAGCAGATAATTGTCCTTGCCTCAACAGGTTTTGCTCCAAACATCGAATTGGCAAAGGAGTCGGGACTTGATATTGGACAAACAGGCGGCATCATTGTTGATTCTTCACTTCATGTAAAAAAAGGGGAAAGTCTATTCAGGACGTCTATTCTGCTGGAGACTGTGTTGAAGTCTCAAATCATATTACAGGAAAACCGACATTAAGCGGTCTTGCTACAACAGCCGCACATCATTCAAAGGTCGTCTCTGAAAACATTTTAGGAAATAATGCGATCTTTCACGGGGTCCTTAATCCGAGTATATGTGTCATGGGGGACCTCTATGCCGGTTCTGTCGGATTAACATCCAAGGTTGCAAGAGAAAATGGTATAAAACCTATAACAAGTAAAGTAGATGGGTTGACCAAGGCAAGATATTTCCCCAATTCTGAAAAAATTACGGTGAAACTGATAACATATCAATCTAAAAGGATAATTGGGGCACAGATAATCTCAAAAGAGGGCGTTAAAGGAAGAATTGATGCTATCTCTGCCGGGATAAGAAATGGCATGAATACATGTGAAATGTCTCTGGTTGAGACCTGTTATGTTCCTCCTGCATCTCCTTTGGTCGATGTTCTTACCGAAGTTGCCTAGAAATTGGTGGGGGCTTGATGTTAGTAGCTAAAATCATCTTCCCTTAAACCGTGGCTCCCTTTTTTGTAAGAAAGAGCTGACACCTTCTCTGGCATCCTTTGTGGAGACGGCGATTCCTTGGGCACTTGCCTCATGGTCAAGAATAGTTCTCAGGTCAGATTCAAACGCTTTGTTTAGGATTCTTTTGGTCATTCCAATTGCTTTAGTCGGTCCGTTAGCTAGTCTTAGAGCGAACTCTCTTGCCTCTTTCATCAGATCACCTGCCGGAACAACCCTGTTTATCATTCCGATTCTAAACGCTTCCTCTGCGTCTATGTTATCGGCGGTGAACATCAGCTCCTTTGCCTTCGCCATTCCAACAAGCCTTGGTAACATAAACATCCCACCAACATCGGGAACGAGAGCCCTTTTTGCAAAGATCTGGCTAAACCTTGCCTCATCTGAGGCGATGATTATGTCACTTGAAAGGGCGAGATTACATCCCGCGCCTGCTGCCATTCCATTTATGGCACCAACAATCGGTATTTCCAGCTCAAGCATACTCGTGCCCATCCTCTGTAGATGGGACTGCACATACTCCCTCATCCCGGAAGGTTGCATCACATTGAATGGCATATCCGGACTTGTCAGATCAGCTCCTGAGCAGAAACCTTTTCCCGCACCGGTGACGATCACTGCTCTGATACCGTCGTCGTCCCTGATCATCTCCATTGCGTTCACATATTCGCAGATCATTTTGTAGTTGATGGCGTTGAGGCTTTTGGGACGATTCAATGTTATTGTGCCCACTTCATCTTCTTTTTCAAATATTATCGTCTCAAAATCCATTTTACCTCTCTATCCACCTCTACCCTCTTTTTCTGTTTAGACATAAACCTTGTTGTGAATATTATTTCAATATCCTGACCCCATCTTTTCCACCAACATGCACCTCTGAAACGTCTGTAAATATTCCATGCTCGACAACACCCACAACCGATGAAAGCCGCATCGCGAGTTTTTCCGGTTCCTTAATCTCTCCAAAGTAAGCATCGATAATTATATTGCCATTGTCTGTTACAACCGGACCAACTTTTTTTTCTGCCTTTCTGAGCTCAGGTTTGCCCCCCATCTCTTCAACCTTCTTCTCTACCAGACGTCTGGCATATGGGATGACCTCCAGAGGGACCATCTCATCCAGGACATCGACGATCTTTCTTTCATCTACGCACACCACAAACTTCTTTGAAGATCGAGCAACGATCTTCTCCCGTGTGAGTGCGCCACCCTTGCCTTTGATGGCATTCAACTCAGGATCGACCTGATCCGCCCCATCTATTGCCAGATCCAGTGCAGGGTGCTCGGAGAGTGATGTCAACCGAATTCCACATTCGATGGCGAGTATCTCGGTTTCAAGAGACGTTGGAACCGCGATAATATGCAGCCCCTCCTCTCTTATCCGCTCTCCAATCGATCTGATCACATAATATGCCGTCGAGCCTGTGCCAAGACCAAGTATCATCCCATCCTCTACAAGTGCAGCCGCGCTTTCTGCCGATATCTTCTTCTCCTCTTCCATTTAAAAAACACCTCATTACAATATCCTACACGATAAACCTCGCTATTAGCATGCTGAGTTCATATAAAAGAACAAGCACAGCGACGATGAGTAATTGGGAAAATCCGGTAGGGTCAGGCGCCACAAACATCGTTGCTGCAAGTAGCCCACCATAGATCCAGAGTCTCCTCTCTTTCAATGTTTTATACTCAATAAGTCCCATCTTTATGGCTAAGAGAAGTATCAATGGAAACTGGAGTGAGATACCGAAACCGACAAGCACAGTAGTTATAATAGAGAAGGTTCTCTTGATCGAAAGTGCCGTAACCGCAACATCTTCACCATAAAGTACCGTGTACCTCAAAATCATGGGAAGGGCTGCATAGTAAGCCAGAAAAGCACCTACGGCAAGCAGAGCAAGGGACGAGGGGACCACCAAGAGGAAGAATTTTCTCTCATGCGGATATAGCCCCGGACCTATAAATCTGAAGACCTCGTAAACGGCAAGCGGGACGATGATAACAAGAGCGCAGATCACCGAGATCTTCAATCGCATGATCACAAGCTCAAGCGGCTCATACGCATACATAGCTATATCTGGCGATATGAGATCGTTCCACATAATAGTCAAAATATCACTTGAGTAGAGTGGAAAAACGATTAAAACGACAGCTCCCAGTGCAATAAGTACAACAACAAGCCTATTTCTAAGCTCACCGATATGCTCCATGAGGGGCATCTCCCTATCGCTTAAAGGTCCATCTGTATGCCGTTCATCCATCTCAGCCATTGAAGTATCCTCTTGTTTGGAGGATATTGAATCTTTTGTATCTAAAAAAGGCAATGACAATTAGAAAGGTCATTTTAACTTTTCCAGAATATCGGCAATATCAACCAGAATATCAAGAGTTTATCTGCAGGTAGATAAATTACTACTGCCACAAAAATAGGAGGTAAAGATTACGAGTTGCAATAATTCCTAGAAGTATAGTCATTGAACTGAGAAGTACGATGGCCGATCTCTTAAATCCTAATCTAAAAAGAGCTGCTGACAGACCTATCGCAATGATCATTGCAACGATCTTTTCGCCAATGAATCCCATGAAACCAAAATTTTGGATAGTCTGCTGTACGAGTGCATTACTCTCGACGACCAATCCGTGTCTTCTGATCCCCCAGATCGTCGTCATAATATCGGCGTACTGAGCCGCACCCAATCCGAAGACAGAGAGCATCATGGCTGATTTATGGGATAGTCTATCAATCCGATTAAATGGAATGTTATTCACCTTTCAATAATATTAACAAATAAAGTATAATAAATCTATTGATTTGTCATCTTAAATTTATATTTTATAATGATATGTTATAAATAGCGAAAGACGTCAACAAACAGAATTGCGGATGAGCTGGATGTAAAACCTCACGATCCTCTCGCAGTTCTCAATCGAAATTCGTTCGTTGGTTCCATGTAGCATATCGATATCCTCTGGACCAGTCCACCATAGTGGAACAAACCGATAGATGCTGCTTGTGAGTTCCCTGTAATGTCGAGAATCTGTCACTCCCGTAACCAGATAGGGAACAACCAAAACCTCTGGAAATATCTGGTGGATTGTACGCTGAAGTATCTCAAAACTGGGTGACTCTATGCTCGACTCTTCTGACGGCTCGCTTGTAAGTGAGCCTTCGAGGATTGAAATCTTCACTCGAGGATCGTTAATTGTCCTGAGGGCATGATCGATCACGCTACAGACGCTGTTACCAGAGAGAATCCTGAAGTTGACAACCGCTCTCGCTTGTATTGGTAATATGTTCTCTTTCACACCACTTTCAATCATAGATGCCGCCGTAGTTGTGCGGATCGCAGCGTTTGTCACCGGCGATTTGGCAAACTGCCGCTTAAGTAGTAGGCCAAAAAGCCACATATTCGCAAATACTATCCTTGTGGCAAAGGGCATCTCAAAAGAAAGATACTTCAACGACTGTCTGAATGGCCCCTCAATTCTTGCCGGAAGTTGGTGATTCTCGAGTTTGTGTATGGAAGTAGAGAGTATACCAACGGCGGTGTTTTTTGGGGGGATACTGGAGTGCCCACCTTCGGTCTGAACAGTAAGCTCCAAACTCACATAGCCCTTTTCAGCAGTTCCTACCATGGCAACAGGAGTGGAAACTCCAGGCATTATTCCGTCGGATAAAATGAAGCCACCTTCGTCAAGTACATACTCCATCTCGATTCCTCTGGAACGCAAGAGAGCGGCAATCTTGCCAGCTCCATCTCTTCCACCAACTTCTTCGTCGTGACCGAAGGCGAGATAAACTGTACGTTTGGGCTGAGCTTTATCTATCAATAACGATTCAACGGCTTCGAGGATGCCAAGCACACCTATCTTGAAGTCCAGGGTTCCTCTACCCCAGATATATCCATCGGTGATGCAGCCTTCAAACGGTGGGTGTATCCAATCGTCTTCTGTCCCGGGCTCGACAGGAACCACATCCATATGAGCCATCAGAAGAATGGGCTTCAGAGCCTCATCTTGCCCCTTCCAGGTGTAGAGAAGGCTATACTCCTCTACAATCTCCTTTGTCAAAGTGTTGTGAACTCTGGGAAACGAATGTTTAAGATAATCGTGCAGATCGAGGAACTCACTTCCATAAAATTGTGTCGTGTCCTGATACGAGACCGTCTGGAACTGGACAGCCACACTCATATGCTCAGCGATCTTTTCACCATCGACTAAAACATCAGTCACAGGATCCACTTGAACCTGTATAGAGGTGAAACGGGCTGCCCTTATTAGAAGTACGAAGACCAGAAGTACCAGGCCTAAAATGAGTATCAATAACAATTCGCTCATCTCAGCCCTCCCATTTGAGATCTCCTGGAAACGATGGACATTTCGGCTAACTGTATATATCTAATACTTCTTATATCATTCCAATCTAGGAGAATACAGGATCTTTTATTTACCCTACAAAAGTCCGCCAAAATGTGTGTTTAAGATGGAAACTATGAGCTGGATAAAATGAATAACTGGTTTAAAGGTTACATGGGAGTAGCAAAGAAAGCTAAGGGCTGATATGAGGAAACTGATGGTTGTGAACGGGCGAGTTACTGGTAGCTCACCAGCTCTTTAAGTACATCCGACTTTGTTATAATCCCCTTGGGTTCCTCGTTTACAGTCACCACTAAACTGCCTATTCTGTTTTTGTTGACGAGCTTCACCGCCTCAAATAGAGACTGATCACCTTCAATTGTGATAACATCCCTCAATGCGAAATCCTTTATCTTGGAGCTCAATTTCCCACTTGCCACCGCCTTGCCTACGTCCCTGAATGAAGCTATACCGACCATCTCGTCTTTATCCACAATTGGTGCACATCTGATGTTATTGTCTAATAGTATCCGCGCAGTTTCATGGATGGAGGCAGAAGCTGGAATGGTTACAAGACCGATAGTCATATACTCAATGACTGGTTTCTTAGGAAGAGAGATCATCTCGAGTATCGTGCAGAGTAATATATTTTCAGTATCATCCCTTCCGATCACTTCACCACGTATAACAAGATTGTTTACTGGTGTTGGTCCTATCTCGATGATATCGCTTGAGTTGAACTCCCGTATGTTCCCAACCATCTTGATAGTGGCGTTACACACGACCGGATGCCTCAGAGTCTTAAGGCTTATATTCTCTACTGACAAACCTTCAATTGTCTTACCATTCTTTGAAATTGGAATATCCGCTTCCTCTTCCATTGAGTCTATCGCTAAGGCTTCATATGCATTTTTTGTCGCTCTGTAGCCACCTTTTGGTCCAGGAACTCCTTCCACCAACTGAAGCGCTTTCAGTGACTGCATCTGATTCCTGACTGTTCCGGGGTTTCTGTTGATTATCTTTGCTATATCTTCTCCTCTGACTGCTACACCGGTTTGGCGGAATATACTTATCAATGCGGTAAGTATCTCTTTCTGTATTGATGTTAGTTCCACTTTAATCCCTACTCTCTATAAACTATCATATATAATATAAAGTTATTGCATAAAAAAACCTTGGAAACGGTTCAAAGCACAAAGTTTAACTTGAGTGCGGGGCTTATAACACCAATTATAACCTTCTGGTGGGTCTTTACAGGATGATAATGGTACCTTTGTAGTGATCTCAACTCATCTTCAGATAATATCCCCAGTTGATCGAGAACTTCTATTACAACAGGACCGATTGCTCTATCTCCGCCATCTTCTATCTTCACTGCGATACCGATATTCTTCTCTGGAACGCCGACACAGTAAACACCCTCTGCCCCAATCTTTGTAATTATCTTCTTTGTCGCATGCATTAGTACTGTGCATAACCTTCCGGATCCGGCAACCATCTCTGGATGACTTTGCATAGCACAGACTACTCTCTCTGCCGCTCTTTTTTTCTCTCTTCGTAGATCTCTTGGACTTGCAAGTTTTGCAAATGCAAGCGCCATATTCTTCAATGGAATGCCGTGAACAGGAACACCGCATCCGTCTATACCTATCCTGATCTGGTCTTTACCAACTTCGGCCATATCCGAGATTGATTCAAGTATTAGCTGCTGTGCCGGGTGGTCAGCCTCGTAATAATCCTTTGTAGGGTATCCCATAAAGATCGATATTGCAAGCATCCCCGTGTGCTTACCTGAACAGGGGTTATGGACTGGACCTGGCTCTTCTTTTTTCAGAATAAGCTCATTTGCGGATGATCGGTGGAGGGGATACCTTGCCCCACATCTAAGATCTCTCTCATCCAACCCGATCTTTGAGAGCGCGCTCTTGACAGCTTCGACGTGAAATGGTTGACCGCTGTGGGATCCGCACATCACCGCTATCTCTTCATCGGTAAGATGAAATCTTTCTGCGGCTCCTATCTCCACAACCGGAATTGCTTGAAGCGGTTTGGCGGCAGAACGCATAAAAGTAACGTCTTCTGGATCTCCAAAAGAAGCTACAAGCTTTCCTTCTATATCTGTTACCGCTATTGAGCCTTTATGAACACTTTCGACGAGTCCGTTTCTCCTCACTTCGACAAGGTTCATTCTCTCTCACAGAGCTCCAAGAGCACACCATTTGTAGCCTTTGGGTGCAAGAAAGCGATCTTTGCTTCACCAGCGCCCAGTCTTGGCTTTTCGTCGATCAGACGGATCTCTTTCTCTTTCATCATCTTGAGAGTTTCTTCTATGTTGGATACTCCAAGGGCTATGTGCTGGATGCCTTCGCCCCTCTTCTCGATATGTTTTGCAATTGGTCCTTCGGGATCCGTGGACTCAAGAAGTTCAATCCTGCTCTCCCCCACCATGATGAAAGCGATCCTCACCTTCTGGTCTTCTACAACTTCAACTCCGCCAAGAGACAGTCCAAACGCATCCGTATACAACTTAAGGGCATCGTCCAAGTTCTTAACCGCTATACCTATATGATCAATCTTCTCAACCATCTAAAACACCAACCTAAAGTCATCTCTATTTTTATATAACATTTCTCAATTGATATAGAGACCCAAAAATTAGGGGTGAACACTAAGTTTTAATACTTACTCATATAAAAGGTAAAACATGGAACAAATTGAAGTGAAGAAGAAAAGATCAAAGAAGAGATTTGTTGGTTATATAATACTCATCATCTTCATCGGTTTTGTTCTCCTATTGGGTGTGAATATTTATGATATGATGGGGGGTTTTGGGATCTCACGGGAGAAGGTCACAGTGATATACGTTCAAGGTGCGATGGTAACAGACAATATACCAGGAGGTTTAGGATTCGCATCATCTGAGCAGATATGCAGGGAGATCAGGTCTGCGAGCAAAGACCCATTCGTGAAGGCAATTGTCCTTAGGGTGAACAGTCCGGGTGGATCGCCAGCAGCCGCTCAAGAGGTGGTCACCGAGATAAAAAAGACGAGGGATAGAATCCCAATAGTCATATCAATGGGAGAAGTTGCTGCCTCTGGTGCTTATTATATCTCCGCTCCCGCAAGTAGGATAGTGGCAAGTCCCGACACTATGACTGGCAGCATCGGTGTCGTGTGGGTATTTGAGAACAAGGAGGGTTACTTTCAAGAAGAGGGGCTCAACTACACCGTCATAAAATCTGCTGAGATGAAGGATATGGGAGCACCCTGGAGGAATCTTACGCAAGAAGAGGAAGAATATGCAACGCATGTGGTGATGGAGAGCTATGATAGATTCCTGGAAGAGGTGGCAAGCGAAAGAAATATCTCCATGAGCGAGGTTGAAAAACTGGCAGACGGAAGGATCTACCTGGGTAGTGATGCAAAAGAGTATGGACTCGTTGATGATCTTGGGAACCTTTATGACGCTATCGATATTGCTGCGGAGCTGGGGGGCGTTAGTGGTACCCCCGAAGTTGAGTTTGTGAACCAACCGGATCTTTTCAGTCTACTCTTCGGTGGAGAGATGATGAAAGTCGATAAAGTCGATGATATAGATTTAAACTTAGAATATTTGAAGGACGGCCCATATGGCCGAATTTTATGGAGCTTGGATTAGGTGATATATTATGCGAGTAGCGGTATCCGGGGCATGTGGAAGGATGGGGGCATTGATCATACAGAATATCATGGAAAGCAGTGATATGGAACTTGTTGCCGCATTTGATGTGGTCAAGATAGGATCGGAGGTTGAGGGTGTCGGGGTTTCAGATCCACAGGATATGCAAGAAGTTCTGGAAGAGGCAAGTCCTGATGTGCTCATAGATTTTACATTGGCAGATTCGGCATTTGAGAACGTAAAAAAGGCTGCATCAAAGGGCGTGAATCTGATCGTTGGAACTACCGGTTTTTCAGAGGAGCAGATAGATGAGATGAATAAGGCTATAGAAGGTAATGTTGCCGCAGTGATCTCACCGAACTTCTCCATCGGCGTAAACGTATTCTGGAAGATGATTGAGGATGCGAAAAGTTATTTAAAAGATTACGATATCGAGATCATTGAGGCACATCACCGTCATAAGAAGGATGCCCCAAGCGGAACAGCTCTGCATGCCGCCAGAATCCTGGGAGATAAATTCGTCTATGGACGGGAGGGAGTCAGCCCAAGAGGCGATGAGATTGGGATACATTCAGTGAGGGGTGGGGATATTGTCGGAGATCACACCGTGCTATTTGCTGGTGAGGGCGAACGATTTGAGATCACACACAGGGCTCACAGCAGGCAGTCATTCGCAACTGGTGCAATAAAGGCCGCAAGATGGGTTGTGAGTGCAGGTAATGGCGTGCACTCGATGAGTGAAGTGCTCGGATTTTAGGACATGAAGGGAGTGGGGGTTCACGAGATAATCCGCAGAGAAGAATTACCCACATATAACGTGGATTACGTTACGTTCTCCCGAAACGTCTTTATTCCTGTGACAAACGTCTGCAGGAATGCTTGCAAGTACTGTGGATTCAGGCGCCCCATAAATAGCAAAGAAGCATATCTGATGAAGAGAGAAGATGTCAGGCGCATCTTTGAGAAGAATACAGTTGCAACGGAAGCACTATTCACATTCGGGGAGCATCCGGAAGAGGTCCCACTCTTCAGAGAATGGTTGAAGAAAACAGGCCACTCAAACATTATAGATCATTTGATCGATCTGAGCAAGATGGCCATAGAATCGGGACTGCTACCCCATACTAATATAGGAATTCTAAATTACGGGGAACTTAAGAGACTGAAGCCGTTAAATGCTTCCATGGGCCTGATGCTTGAAAGCACAGCCAATCTGGATGTTCACAGAGACTCTCCGGGAAAGGATCCTGAAGAAAGGATCAGGACGATAGAAGATGCAGGCAGACTCAAAATCCCCTTTACAACAGGAATTCTGCTCGGGATCGGAGAATCATGGGATGACAGGATAAAATCGCTCTCAGTTATAAAAGATCTCCATAATAAATACTCACACATCCAGGAGGTCATAATTCAGCCTTTCACCCCAAAAAAAGCAACGACAATGAGCAGTCACCCCCCACCATCTTTTGATATCCTGAAGAAGACCGTGGCAATTGCAAGAATGATACTCCCGGAAGATGTTCATATACAGGTGCCACCAAATTTGATATCACCATATGAGCTGGTCAGGCATGGCGCAACTGATCTGGGTGGGATCTCCCGGCAGACGATCGATCACATCAATCCGGAGTCAGAGTGGCCGACTGAAGAGGAATTGAGGGATATGTTGAGAGGTATACCTTTAAAGGAGAGGCTTCCGATATACCCCGGGTTCATCAAAAAGAGGTGGTATGGAGATGAGACAGTCACCTTAATCGAAGAGTACGCAGATGAAGAGGGATTAAGAGGATTAGACAAAAGAACTGAAGATGAGGGCTAATAGGGCCAAGAGGATCCATTCCCCTTCTACGATCAAATCAAAAGAAAATCCTCCAGTATCCGTTCCTTTTCCACTACAAAAGTGAAAGATATAAAAATATCCGTAGATTATGGTGAAGATCAAAAGAGGCAGATATCTAATGAAAAAACCGAGATAAAGCGATACACCGAGCCAGACTATAAGCGATGAGTGAATTGCAAGTAATAAGGCTTTTGTCTTAGGTACGCCAAATACCACAGGTATGGTCTTTGTTCCGCTTTTTCTATCACCTTTTACGTCTCTCATGTCGAATAAGACTGTGTTAATAATGCCTTTAATGAAAACGAAATTAAAGATTAAGAGGATTGGTGTTAGTGTTTTCTGTAAACAAATTGCTGGAAGAAAAGCTGCTTCTGAAGCCCATGTAAATGAGACGATTAGATTTTTTACAGCAAATACATCCTTCAATCGGATGCCAGAAAATATTTTAACACTATAAACCATCCCGGACGCTAAAGGAATAAGAAGAACAGGTATTGCCAAAATACTTTCTAAAAGACCTAACATCAAGGCAATACCGTAGGTTACTATCGTTAAAAAGATTAAGATATTTTCTCTGTTTTTAATAAAGTCGGCTCTTTCCGGTACATTAACAGAATCTTCTTCTTTGTCAGTAAGCTTATTTAAACTGTATATGCTGTAAGTTACCAAAAAGAATGCCAAAAGCATATCCGGTTTTGGAGGTATTTCAAAGAATAAGAAAGAGAAGCAAATTACTGATAATCCTGATATCGCAACAAACAAAGAACTCAGGATCAAGAAAGATACAAATTTTTCGAACCATCTTTCCAACTTTTCAAATAAATTTTGGCTTGATCTTCTTTGCCCTTTATTGGCATTACTAGAATAGTTTTCAACTCCAATAAACTGCATCATCCCCAATTGCAATTAAATCGGTGTTGGTATCGTGAATTCCATCATTTCTGAATTGATGTAGGATACAACAGCTCACCCAACTGTTCAAGTTTTTTGCTTCCTTTGTCCAAGGTCACCAACATCTTAATCCTTATCTCAATTCCTGCGAGCTATCTTAGCCTGACTGATACTTTTTGATCTATGTCATAAAATTTTGACTGTATAAATAGTAATCTATTTTAATGATATATATTGAATTCCATTGGAAATACTGCCTCTTGTTAGCAATATTGATTGAGTTTAGAAAATAGTTGGGCCTTAGATATCATCTAATCCGATCATCTTTGATCTCTTGCGATAATATTCAAATAGATCTCTGGCCCAATTGAGCGCTTCATTATCGTGGGCTATTAGATCAGCGTCGAAATCATATGTCCCATCGTTTCGTAACAATCCAAATGAAAGAAAAGAATCTGTGACTGAAAAAGCCACTTTCACTTCTTCATCTATCTCCCACAATCTAAAATTAGGCTTAGGTATCAAACTTTCCAAAATACCACGGCTTGTTTCCAATGTTTTTGCCATCACTTCACGGGTGAGGATTAGTTGGACATCGGCCTTCTCTTTTACCAATTTTTTGAAAACGCTCGGAAATTGAGGAGCAAAAACTACAGAAACACCTTTGACCTCTTTAGCCTTCATGACCAGATATAAGTAGTTAGACATTGTTTTTAAAAGATCCTCAGGGGTGGATCTCACAAACTCGTAATCATTCAACTCCCCAATCCTCTTGAGCAGATGCTCCGGGATTCCGCTTATGTCGTGATTAAGCCAAAAATCTCTATCTTTTGAAAGCACAGCTATTGACTTTATCAGATCGTTTATCAGTATTGTCTGGATCTTCCCTATGTTTGTCAGGGCGTAACCTGTCGCTGTGTTCTCGATGAGGGCTTCGAGCTCCATACCTCTCATACCATGAAGAATGGTGGATGATGAGAGATCCAACACCTCTCTCAACTCGCCAAGGTTTTTAACTCCTTCGTTTAAGTTTGCTAGTATCTTGATCCTTATCTCGGATCGTGCGAGCAGTCTTAACCAGTCTGAAGCTTTTTCATAAAAATCATAAAATTCTGCCTGCACACCCTTCAGTTTGGAGATAATATATATTTAACACTATTGGTATAAATTGCCACATGTTGACAATATTGACAATACATGGAAGCGGACGATATAGCTTATATGTCATCTATTCCTATCGTTCTTGATCTATCACGGTAGTATTCAAATAGCTCTCTACCCCAATTGCATGCTTCATCGCCATGGGCGATTAAATCAGCGGTTGTATCAAATGCCCCATTCTTTCTGAATAGTCCAAACGAAAGGGCAGAATCAGTGATCGTGAAAGCCTCCTTTACATCCTCATCTATCACCAATAATCTAAGATACTTTTCAGAAATGATTTTTCTCAAAACTTCTAAATCGTCTTGATTCGTTTCCAAAATTTTATTCAGCACTTTACGGGAGAGTACAAGGTCTACGTCAGCTTTCTTGCTTACCAATGTCTTCACCATGTTTGGGTAATCTGGGGAGTAGATGGGAGAAACGCCTTTCATCTCTTTAGCATTCATGACTATCTGGATAAAGTTAGAAAATGTTTTTAAAAGATCGTCAGGGGCAGATCCCACAATCTCACAGTCACCCAGCTCCCCGATCCTTCGGAGCAGATGTTCTGGAATTCCACTTATGTCGTGGTTAAGCCAGAAATCCTTATCTTTCGAAATTACAACTATTGACTTTAACAGATCTTTTATCAGAATCTTCTGAATCTTTCCTATGTTTGTTAAGGCGTAACCTTCTTCGGTATTCTCAACAAGGTCCTCGGCCTCCATTTCTACCATACCCTGAAGAATAGTGGATGATGATAGATTGAGCAGCTTTCTTAACTCCCCAAGGTTTTTAGGGTCTTCATTCAGGACTGAAAGTATCTTGATTCTTATCTTCGATCTTAAGAGAAATCTCAGCCAGTCTGATGACTCTTCATAGATATCGTAAATATCGCAAAATTCAGATTTCACACTTCACAATTAGAGTATATCTGCACTTAACACTATTGAAATATATTGCCACGTGTTGGCAGTATCTACACTAAGGAGGGGCATTTGGCCCGGATATCTTCTTCGATCTTAAACGATAATATTCGAATAGGTCCCTGCCCCAGTTGAGTGCATCATCGGTGTGAGAGATTAAATCGGTGCTGATATCGTACGTTTCATCGTCTCTGAAGAGTCCAAGTGAGAGGGCAGAATCTGTGACAGTGATAGCAACTTTAACATCTTCATCTATCACCCACAATCTAAAGTTTGGCTCAGAGATCATCCTTTCAAGAATATCACGGCTTGATTCCAATATCTTTGCCATCACTTTATCTGTGAGTATAAGCTCTACGTCTGCTTTATTATTTACTAGCGTCTCAATAATCTCCGGATAATCTGAATGAAACACAGGGGAAACGCTCTTTACTTCTCCTGCTTTCATGAGTAATTGGATTAAGTTATAATGCGGCTTTAAAACGTCCCATGCATTCCCCTTTACAGCAACAAGGTCGTCCAACTCACCAATCCTTCTGAGCAGATGATCAGGAATTGCACTCAAATCATGTGTGAGCCAGAAATCTTTATCTTTTTCGAGTACAGCTATTGCCTTAATCAGATTATTTATCAGTATCGCCTGGATCTTTCCAATATTCGTTAAGGTGTAACCTTCTACTGAGTTCTCTATGAAACCTTCGACCTCCATATTTCTCATGGCATGAAGGATGGTGGATGATGATAGATTGAGTAGTTCTCTTAACTCACCTAGGTTTTTACTTCCTTTACTCAAGCTCACAAGTATCTTGATCCTTATCTCTGATCTTGCGATTAACCTCAGCCACATCGATGCATTTTCATAAATACCATAAAATTTCGAAAAATCAAAAAATTCTGATTGCACACACCTCAGTTAGGGGATGACATACTTAACTCTATTGATCCATATTGCCACATGATAACAATATTGCCCTATTATTGGGATGAATTTTGGGTTCAGATATCATCTATTTTGACTATTTGTGATCTCTTACGATAATACTCAAATAGATCCCTGCCCCAATTGAGTGCATCACTAGCATATGCGAATAAATCGATACTGATATCAAATATTCCATCATTTCTGAAGAGTCCCATCGAGAATGCAGATTCTGTGACTGTGAAATTCACATTCAAGTCTTCATCGGTCACCCATAATCTGAAATTAGGCTCAGCGGTCGAATTTTCCAGTAAACCTCGATGTGCACCCATTATTTTGGTCGCCACTTTGCGGGTAATAATGAGTTCTACATCTGTTTTCTTGTTTAATAATATATTCATCACATTAGGAAAATCCGGGTGGAATACAGGGGAAACGCCCTTCATCTCTTTAGCTTTCATAATTTGCTGGGTATACTTAGAAAATGGTTTCAAAAGATCGTCAGGAGTGGCCATCATAATTTCACAATCACTCAACTCCCAGAACCTCTTGAGCAGATGATCTGGAATTCCGCTTAAGTCGTGGGTAAGCCAGAAATCTTTGTCCTTTGAGAGTACCGCTATTGCCTTTATCAGATCATGTAAAAGTATCGCCTGGATCCTTCCTACGTTTGTTAAGGTGTAACCCGCATTTGTATTCTCAATTAACCCCTCGATCTCCATATCCCTCATACTATGAAGAATGGTGGATGATGAGAGATCCAGCACCTCTCTCAACTCGCCAAGGTTTTTACTTCCATCGTTTAAGCTCGTAAGTATCTTGATTCTAATCTCGGATCTTGCGAGTAATCTTAACCAGCCCGATGCTTGTTTATACAGGTTATAAAACTCTGACTGCACATTTCCACATAAGGGTTGATGGTATATATTGAATCTCATTGGAAATATTGCTTCATCCTGACAATATTGCTCGGTGCTCAGGATGTCAATTCGGTTCCGATATCATCTAACCCGATCATCTTTGCTCTTTTGCGATAATATTCGAATAGATCCCTGCCCCAATTGAGCGCAACATCACCACGGGCAATCAGGTCGGTGGCAACATCATATGCTCCGTCATGTCTGTAAAAACCGAGCGAAAGGGCTGAATCTGTGATCGTAAATGTCTCTTTCACCTCTTCGTCTATCAACCACAATCCAAAGTTAGCCTCAGGGATCAAACTCTCCAGAATATCTCGATCTGTTTCTATCATCTTCTCCATCACATTTCTGGTGAGGATGAGCTCCACATTTGCTCTCCTCTTTACCAGAGCTTTCACAGCATCAGGGAAATCCGGGTGGAAGATAGAAGTGAGGCTCCTCATCTCTTTAGCGCTCGTGATCATCTGGAAGTAGCTGGAGAATATCTTGAGAATGTCCTCGGGAGTGGCCACTACAACCTCGCAGCCATTCAACTCACCGATCCTCTTGAGCAGATACTCCGGTATTCCGCTTAAGTCATGGGTAAGCCAGAAATCTTTATCTTTTGAGAGCACAGCTATCGTCTTTATCATATCATTTACCAGTATCGCCTGGATCTTTCCCACGTTTGATAGGGTGTAACCTATCTCGGTGTGTTCAATGAGACCTTCGACCTCCATACCTCTCATGGCATGAAGGATTGTGGATGATGATAGATCTAACATCTCTCTTAGCTGGCCCAGTTTCTTAGTTCCCTCGTTCAATATCAACAATACTTTGACCCTTATCTCGGATCGTGCAAGCAATCTTAGCCAGTCTGACGCTTTTTCATACACTTCATCAAATTCCAAAGTACCGTATAATTCAGCGTACACAGGATCTCAATAGGAATTCATGGTATATATTGAATTCTATTGGAAATATTGTCCTTTAATAACAACATTGTTGACATTTTAGGAGAGTTTTTCAGATATCATCCATTTTAACCATACTTGCTCTTTTACGATAATATTCAAATATCTCGAGCCCCCACGAGATGGCATCACTAGTATGACTGATCAGGTAACCAGTAATATCAAATACGCCATTCTTTAAAAACATTCCGAATGTGATGGCAGAATCTGTAATGACAAAAGCCTCTTTAATATCTTCATCCATCACCCGCATTTCGAGGTTCTTCCTAGTGAGTATATCTTTTAAAACATGAGGATATTTGTCGATTAAGGCGTTCAATACCTCGCTTGTTAGTACAAGGTGGATACCAACACCCCTATCCGTCAAATTTCCAATTATCCCAACGAAATCCTGGGGGAGGATTGGGACAACGGCTTTGAGATCTTTGGCATCGGAGAGTAATTTGGCAACACTGGAAATAGGTTTTAGAAGGTCTGTTGAGGTGGCCATAACAACACTACTATCGCTCAAGCTTCCGATATTTTTAAGTAGTGATTCTGGAATGTCCATCATCTGATGATCCAACCAGAATTCTTTGTGTGTTTGGAGTGTGTTCAATGCCTTGACCAGATCCATCAGTAATAGCAACTGGATTCTCCCCAGATGAGTCAGGGAGTAGCCATCTTCACCCCTGTCTAATAGATCATTATCTTCCAGTTTACGTATCGAATGTAGTAGAGTAGAAGTTGTGACCTTGGTCTTATTTCTTAAAAGTCGCAGGTCCATAGTCCCTTCATTTAGAGCGATCAGTATCTTAATGCGTGTATCAGATCCCGTAAGAAACTTCAGCTCATCAAACACTTCTTCGTATACATCTAAAAAACCCATACAACAACTTTACTATAATAAAGCATATATAAGTTGCCCTAACATTATTGTCTAATATTAGCAATATTGATATACTATAAAAACGATAGAAAATTACAGATAATCATTGTTCTAAAATGGCATATTTTTCGCCAGAGGCTGACACATGGTAACACTCAGTAAGGCACCTCAAAACGGGGTAAAAGATATAGAAGAAGCAGAAGAAGATATCAGAGATTGCTTGAGGAGTATAATAGATAACACAGCCGACGGTATCATAACTACTGATCTTGAGGGAAGGGTCTCCTTATGGAACAAAGCCGCTGAAAGGATATACGGGTGGGGAAAGGAAGAGGTGATTGAAAAAAAAATCCCCACCGTACCCTCAAATTTACGCCATGAGTTGGAGGAGATAGTAGAGAGAGTGAGTCAAGGCGAGTCAATCCCGAATTTTGAGACATTGAGGATGCATAGAGACGGGCAGCTAATAAATGTCAGCATCACATTCTCGCCATTGCTCGATACTGATGGAGACTCGATCGGGATATGCGAGATAACAAAGGATATCGTGGAAAGAAAAAGATTAGAGGAGCAGCTCATTGAGAGTGAAAAGATGGCTTTGATGGGCACTATAACAGCCAATGTCGCTCATTCTTTGGGAAGCATAATCACCAATTTTATAGCCTCCTCCTCCGGTAATCTGGATGAGTTCAATAAATTGAGATTCCTTGAGGAGCTCGGTGAATTGGTGGAGGAGGCAACTGATATTAACAAACTCAGAAAGGGATATCAAAAACTAAAAAAGAAGCATGAGTATGTTAGATCAAAATATTTATGGGAACTGGATGAACTATTTGAAGAGTCCGATCTTACCCAAATAAAAGAGAATTTTCAGAATATAAAGGCAAAATTTATATCTTCTATCTACTCAAGGATGGAATTTTATTCGAAGGTTCTGCTTGAACAGGGCGAGTTGATGGATATGAACGTTAAGAGGCTCCTCTCCTTTGCGAGAAAAAATGAGCCGAAGAGATCGAGTGTGGATCTCAACTATATCGTTCAAACATCTGTGGAATTACTGAGAAATCACGAAAGAGAGGGAATCAAGTTCATCGAAGATTACGATCCGGATCTGCCAACTGTTTTTGTCGATCCTCACGAGGTTTTAGAGGCCATAATCAATCTCCTGTTGAACGCGATACAGAGTATTCCAGATAGCGGGAAGCTCAAGTACGGAACAAGACCATCCAAAGATGGTGATTTTGTTGAGTTCTTTGTGAGCGACTCCGGACGGGGGATCCCGAAGAATATAATGGACAAGATATTCGAGCCCTTCTTCACCACCAGGGATACTGGAACAGGTCTGGGCCTCAGTAGAAGCCTTGAGATTGCAAAGGATTACAATGGCACAATTGACTTTAAGAGTGAGTTTGGCAAAGGATCGACATTTATATTGAAATTACCACAGCAAGGAGGTCAAAATGGAGTTAATTGAAAAAAAGAGAGTATTGATAGTGGAAGATGAGGAACCACAGAGGGTAGCTTTAGAGAACCTGCTTAATGATGAGGGATACAGTGTTATTTCGACAAAAAGCGGAGCTGAAGCGGTTGATAAACTGAAAATAGACACATTCGATTTGATCATTGCAGACATCAGGCTCGGTGATTTTGACGGTACAGAGATCCTAAAAAAAGTAAAACGAGAAGAGTGCGAGTCAAAGGTCATTCTGATAACAGCCTTTGAAGACCTGAAAACAACGAAAGAAGCGGTGAAGTTTGGTGCCTATGAGTACATCTCAAAGCCGATCGATGAAGATGAACTGATCTTGACCATCAATAACGCTCTTTATGAGCAATCTCTGGAGAGGAAGAATAAGGACTGGACAAAGCTCCTTGAGAAGACAGTCGAAGAGAGGACAAAAGAGCTGAAGAAGTCGGAGGAGATGTACAGGAATCTGTTCGAAGATGCCAGCGATGGGATTGTTGTGGTGGATTCATTTGGGATTATAAAATCGGTCAATAAAAGATTCGAAGAGATGTGCGGATATGATAGAGAAGAACTCTTAGAGAGTAGTTTTTTAAAATACACGGTTCATGAATTTGAATCAAAGATAAAAGAATTGTTCGAAGACGGTCTAAGGGGTAAGATACCAGACTCTTTTGTTGAACTGGAGATTATGCATAAAGATGCAAGGAAAGTCCCCATCGAAGTCAATGGCTCTGTTGTCAAGGAATCCGGGGAGGTCGCCAGGCTACAGGCGATCGTTAGAGATATAACTGAAAGGAAGAGATTGGTGGAGGAGTTGAAGATGGCCAACGCCTTCTCTGGAGGTATACTCGATTCGATGCTTGATGGTATGATTGTAGTCGATCTTCAGGGAAATGTGGTGACTGTTAATAAAGCTTATGAAGAGATGACGGGTTATAGATCAGATGAATTGATCGGAAGATTTGGCCCCAATATTCCAACAATCAAGCCAGAAGATAGAAGATTAATTCTGGATGTTATAGATGAGGTAATAAAAAAGGGCAATTCAGGTCCCAAAGAGTTAATCGGCTTGAAGAAGGATGGTGCTGAAATTCCTACCAGTTTTACAGCTTCGACATTGAAGAATGAAGAAGGAAAGATCGTCGCACTCTTTGCAATCATTAGAGACATAAGTGAAACAAAGCGAACTGAAGAGATGGTAAAAGAATCTCAAAGGAAGTATTCCACTCTGATAGAGCGAGCTAATGACGGTGTCGTCGTTGTACAGGAGGGTACGATTAAGTTTGCGAATGCAAAATTTGCAGACCTTCTAGGTTTTTCCTCGAAAAGTCTGGAAGGAAAGAATTTTTTTGAGCTACTGGATAGTTCCAACGCCCATTTAATTAAAGAGCTGTATGAAAACAGGATGATGGGCAGGAAGGCACCCAGTCTATATCATTCCGAGTTCGTCACAAATAAGGGGAAGAAGATACCTTTTGAAGCAAATTGCATCGTTATTAAGTACGAGGGTAAAATTGCGGAATTGACATATATACGGGATCTCAGGGAGCGACAGAAGATCGAGTATCCTTTAGAATTATTCTTGGCAGGTAACGGAAGGCTGACCGATAGACAACGAGAGATAATTCGAACTGCTTTAGAGCAAGGATTTTACGAATATCCAAAGAAGATAATCTTGGAAGAGCTCGCAGAAGAATTTGATATATCAACATCAACAATCTCTGAAATCATCCGGAGAGGGGAGAAGAATATACTGAAGCACTATTTTGGCCTTTAATTTTGATATCGAATATGAAAAAAGCTTTATCTCTCTAATTGTTAATACTTCTTAGCAATGACTGAAGAGAGCGATGAAATCCTGGAGTTTGCGGTCTCTGTGCAGAGAGCCGGTAGCGAGAGAGGTAAAAGAGTATACTTTGATACCAAGGATATCGAAGAGATAAAGGAGAAGTGTGGAGAAGATTTTTTTCTTTTGAATGATCGGACGCTGATTGCCTTTGTCGATCCCGGAAATTCAAGGATCACCCTCACACCCCTCAAGGGCATCTACAAGAAGACACTTTAGCCTTTCAGCCTGCTCTCTGGTTAACTCGACGTCAACTCTCCCAAACGTGATTATTACATTCTTACCAACAAGTGGCTGTACATCAATCTCCATTTTGATCACACTAAACATAGAGTGTAAGTCTCAACTCCGGATAACCTTTAGAGATGTCTACTTCGACATTGTATAACCTGGTCTCTGGTTTTATCCCATAAAGAATTATTGTTCTATCGAGTGATATCAATTTAAGATAGGTGCTGGCCATATTTACCAATTGCTGTGTCATCGAGAGACCCGGATCGACTCTTACTATATCGACATTTCCTCTTGTCTTTGTATTTGTAATATGTCGGTTCAACTCTTTTATTGCAACACCCAGCTTGTCGCCGTATCGTAGGTTGTATGGGAACTCGAGGGTATCAACACCAATAACGGTAAGAACGGGTGGTTCCAATTTTACGATGAAGTTCTTTATTTTACTGAAATCTTCCTCAATAGATTCAGCCTTCAACGGGATAACGTTCTCCCTCATCTCTTCATCCACATCCGTTGACGTATGAATCTCGAAGACCCTTACATGCTCGTCATAGCTCTTCATATTCACATAACTCTTCTGTAGCCTCCTTAGCTGCTCTTCATTTCTTCCGCAGCAGGGGATGTCTATAAACCATCTCTTCTGATTTATGAACTTCCTGACTGTTGGGCCTACAATGGCCTGAAAGCCCCATGTGGATATGTCGGCGCCAACTTCGATTATGTTGAAACTTCCTCTGCGGTATCCCCCATCTAAAAGTCTGTCAAGATCTTTGCTACCTGTAGATATATGGGTCTTCGTATCCTGAGTAGACTTCTGTTTTTTAGGTTCACTTATAACCTCTCTCTCAAATTGCCTGAAGCATTGAAACCTTCCATTTCCAAGAGTGAATGGGTAATTGGGCTGTCTGATATTTGTCCCTCTCAACTTTTTAATTACAATCTCCCTTGCTCTCCTGTAGTCAATTCTGATGTCCCTGAGAAGAACAATACCATCCACTATATAGCCTAGCGGAGGGCTTTCCATATTCTCCGAAACAAATATCAATTTTAGATTTCTCTCTCTTACAAGCTCTGCGATTGTTGCTTCCAGTAGCCTTACTTTCTTTTCATCTTCATGAAATGTGACAGCATCCCAACTATCAATTACAACAGTTGCCGGTTTTTCAATTTTTTGCAATCTGGTGCATAGAACCTCAGGAAATGACTGCAGTCCAAAGGCTGTGCTCTCCAAAGATATGTAAAATTTTGTGGAGTCTACCACATTTATTGGATCTTCGCTCTCTTCCAACCATGGGAAATGGCTATAGCTATATAGTGAAGATGGTGTAACTCTTGTTGATAGGTACACTCCGCTTGTCCCTTTAATTCTATTTAAAAGTTCAAGAGCAAACGTTGTCTTGCCAGTTCCAGGTTCACCGTTAACTAAAAGTGAAAAACCTTTGGAGGAATCCATTGCTTCCAATATTTCTGGTGGTATTCTTGTTTTCATCCATTGTTAATACTTATAAAATTGGGCACACATTATATGAAAATTTCCGTGTCACAGGTGACATGGGTTGATAAATAGAATCTTTTAAGGAATGGAAGAATAATCTTATACCAACGAGCCTTATTTTTGTTTTAAGGAGTGCACAGAAGATGATAATAGTAAAACAGAAACCTTTGGATGAATTATTGGAGATAGTCGCACCATACAAGAATATATTGGTAGTGGGTTGTGATGGTTGTACACAGCCCCCAAGAAGCTTAAAAGAAGCAGAGACGCTTGCCAAACTCATCGAGATGAGTGGGAAGGTTAAAAGCGAAGAGATAAAATGCAGGCCAACCTCACTTATAAAACAGTGCTGTAATACATCGGTAGCTAATTTGAGGGCACAACTGGAAGGGGTAGATGCAATGCTTTCTATTGCCTGTGGAGTGGGGGTTCAAACGTTAAATGAGCTGTATCCAGAATTGCAGACTTTCCCTGCCCAGGATACGGTGTTTATAGGATCTGAGGAGACAAGAGACGGAGATGGTTATGAGAGGTGTTTGGCTTGTGGAGATTGTTTATTAGATGAAACTGGCGGTATATGCCCCATAACAAGATGTGCAAAGAGCCTCTTGAACGGACCCTGTGGAGGCTGTGTTGAAGGAAAATGCGAGGTTGAGGCAAAGGTTGGGGAAGATAAGACCGTGAAGAATGATTGCGCGTGGTACCTTATATACCACAGATTGAAGGACTTGGACAAGCTCGATCTATTCAGTAAGTATCGGCCGCCGAGAGATAATGGTAATCAACATCCGCAAGTTATTGAGATGATGACGAGGTATTAGGGAGGTATGACGATGGAAGCATTCTCAGATCTAATGAAAGAGATAGAAAGGGGAAATTTTGTTTATTCAGGAGAGCTTGAACCACATAACGTCTGTACAGATATATCAAGCGTAATAGACTGGGCAAAGACGCTCAAAGGCATTGGAAATATCGTGTCTGCAAACGTTACAGACAATCCACAGAGTTTCACTGCAATGAGCAGCCTTGCGGCAAGTTACTTGGTCCAAGAAGCCTCTGGTCTTGAGCTGGTATACCAATTAAGAACAGCCGATAGAAACAGGATGGCTCTAACATCAGATATACTCGGTGCAGCGGCACTTGGACTAAAGAATATCTTGGCCCTGACGGGGGATCACACAACTCTCGGTAACACACCGCAATGCATGCCGGTATTTGATCTTGACTCTGCGCAACTTGTTGATCTGATACACAAGATGGTCTACGAGGGAACGGATTTGGCTGGAAATGAAGTCACAGGCCCCAGAGTGGAGATAAATGTTGGGGTTGCAGGTAATCCAAATCAACAACCTCTCGAGATTGAAATCTTGAAGATGGAGAGAAAGGCCGAGGTTGGCGCTGAATTTATCCAGACGCAGGTCGTCTTCGATTTAGACGTGGCACTTGAGTATCTTGACGCTTTAGAGCACATAAAAATTCCAACATTGATCGGCATTTTCCCACCAAGGTCATATGGTCAGGCAAGCTTCTTCGATAAATACGTCTCTGGTGTTACAGTTCCAAAAGAATTTTTGGAAACATTCGTGAAATTCAAGGAGATAGAGGACAAGGAAAAGAGGAAAGAGAAGGTAAAGGAATTTAACATCGACTACTTTGTAAACTTTGTAAAGGAGATAAAGAAGAAGAAAGCCTGCGCTGGTTGCCATATTATGGCAGTTGGTTATCCAGATGTTATAGAGCCTATCATTGAGGGAGCAGAAAAATGAGCGAAGACCCAACTGGTGCGGCTTTAGTCATCGGTGGGGGAATTGCAGGGATTCAAGCCTCACTCGATTTGGTGGACCAAGGCTTCAAAGTTTATCTTGTAGAAAAGACGCCAAGTATCGGTGGTAGGATGGGTCAGCTCGACAAGACCTTTCCGACTCTGGACTGCTCGATGTGTATTCTTTCACCCAAGATGGTTGAAGTTGGAAGACATCCAAACATCGAGCTTTTGACACTGTCAGAAGTTGTCGGGCTGGAAGGCGAAGCAGGTAACTTCAAGGTGAAAGTGCATAAAAATCCAAGGTATATTGACGAGATTAAATGTACCGGCTGTGGTCTTTGTGCAGAAGCTTGCTCTCTTAAGGACGTATTCCCAAACGAATTTGATGTTGGTTTAAAAGGACGGGGTGCTGCTTATGTACCCTTCTTACAAGCCGTGCCTCTCGTCTATTCAATAGATAAAAAAGAAGAAGAGCCACCCTGTAAGCCCACTTGTCCAGCGAATACAAATGTGCAGGGATATGTGGCTTTAATTGCCGCAGGAAAGTATAAAGAGGCGCTTGAAGTAATAAGAGAACGGCTCCCATTGCCTGCGATTTGTGGTAGGGTATGTCCACATCCCTGTGAAGATGAGTGTAATAGGGGTGAATTTGATGAGCCGATATCTATTGCTTCATTGAAAAGGTTTGCTGCAGACTATGAACTTAAAAATTACGAAAAACCAAGTCCTGTTGAGAAAACTAAGGATGAAAAGATTGCAATAATTGGTTCAGGTCCAGCAGGTTTGTCCGCGGCGCATGATCTTGTAAAAATGGGGTATTCGGTAACAATATTTGAAAAGCTACCGGTTGCCGGTGGAATGATGTATGTAGGCATCCCAAGATATCGTTTGCCAAGAGATATACTAGATGCTGAAATAGACTACATTAAAGCCCTTGGAGTTGAGATAAAGACAAATTCACCAATTGAAAGTCTTGAAGCTCTTAAAGATTATAACGCGGTGTTTGTTGCCTGTGGAGCACATAATAGCATGAAATTAAATGTTCCCGGGGAAGATTCAGATGGCGTAATACACGGAGTTACCTTTTTAAGGGATTTAAACCTTGGAAACGATGTTAAGATCGGGGAAAAGGTCGCCATCGTTGGTGGTGGAAATGTAGCAATAGATGCAGCCAGATCGGCTCTTCGTCTGGGAAGAAAGGTTACAGTTGTTTATAGAAGGTCTAGGCAAGAGATGCCTGCAAGCGAATGGGAGATCGAAGATGCAGAAGAAGAGGGCATAGAAATTATGTACCTTGCCGCTCCAAAAAAGATTATTGAAAAGGATGGAAAAGTAGCGGAAATGGAATGTATCAAGATGGAACTCGGCGAGCCAGATTCCAGTGGAAGAAGAAGACCGGTACCCATCGAAGGCTCTGAATTTGTTTTAGAAGTAGACACAGTAATACCCGCAATTGGACAGTCTCCTGATCTTTCCTTCTTGGAAGATAAATTTGAGACGACAAAATGGGGGACTATAGTAACCAATAACCTTTGCGCTACTTCGGATCAAAAAATTTTTGCAGGAGGAGATGCTACTCGGGGACCAGCTACTGTTGTTGAAGCAATAGCAGATGGAAAGAAAGCGGCATTATCCATGGATGCCTATCTAAGGGGCGAGACTTTAGAAGATACAGAAGACATTCCAGACACTGTTAAATTTGAAGATATGGACCTCAGTGGAAAAGAGACTGCTAGGCGAAAAAGGATGGCCAAACTTCCAGTTGAGGAAAGAATTAAAAATTTCGAAGAAGTTGAACTTGGTTTCACAGAAGAGGAAGCTCTTTTAGAGGCGAAGAGGTGCTTGAATTGTGGTATCTGTTCGGTGTGTGGAGAGTGTATAAAAGTTTGTGAGCCAGATGCAATTGACTTTAGTCAGAAACCGGTAGATTTGGAGATTGAAGTTGGTGCAATTGTTGTCAGCACTGGGTTTGACCTTGTAGATGTCAGTGAAATGAAGGAGTTTGGTTACGATTACGATAACGTGGTAACCGCGCTTGAATATGAGAGACTTATGTGTGCCTCAGGCCCAACCGGGGGATCGGTCATAAGACTTTCAGATGGCGAGCATGCTAAAAGAGTTGCATTTTTACAATGTGTTGGATCAAGGGATTGCAGGACAAAAGAGTACTGCTCTGCCGTTTGCTGTACTTACGCAACAAAAGAAGCAGTGATATCAAAAGAGCACAGCCCGGATATGGAATGTAATATCTTTTACATGGATATGAGGACCTATGGTAAAGGGTTTGAGGAGTTCCAGGTCCGTGCAAGAGATGAGTACGGTGTCAAATTTACAAAATCAAGAATTGCTGATATTTCTGAAGATGAGGACAAAGGCATAATTCTAAGGTACGATGATATAGAGTCCGGTGATCTCCTAGAGGATAAATACGACCTTGTTGTTTTATGTAACGGACTTAAGCCAAGTGATTCTGCCTTAAAGCTTGCAGATACTCTCGGCATTGATATTACCGAATATGGATTTATAAGTTCGAAAACCCAAAAACCTGTTGACACTTCAAAGGACGGTGTATTTGTCTGTGGTGTTGCCGGAGGTCCGATGGACATTCCAGAAAGTGTTGCCCAGGCATCGGGTGCCGCGGCAAGAGTTGGAGAGATGCTATCTGCTTCAAGAAATACGCTGACAGAAGATATCAAATACCCAGAAGAGAAAGATGTTTTAGGAGAGGAACCAAGGATAGGTGCTTTCATTTGTCACTGTGGAATAAATATTGGTGGTATTGTTGATGTACCGGCAGTTACAGACTATGTTTCGACACTTCCAAATGTTGTTTATGTTGAGAGGAATCTGTACACTTGTTCCGAAGACACTCAAGACTTAATCAAAAAAGCGATAAAAGAACATAATTTGAATAGGGTAGTTGTTGCATCCTGTACGCCTAGAACGCATGAACCGTTGTTCAGAAACACTTGCAGAGATGCTGGCCTTAATCAGTACCTATTCGAGATGGCAAATATAAGAGAGCACTGCTCATGGATTCACATGCATGAGCCCGATAAAGCAACTGAGAAGGCAAAGGAACTTGTGAGGATGATGGTTGCCAAGTCGAAACTACTTGAACCATTGGAAGAACTCGAAATATCTGTTAATCCAATATCGCTTGTGATTGGTGGAGGTATATCCGGGCTAACTGCTTCATTAGATATCGCCACTCAAGGATTTAAGGTTCATCTTATAGAGAAGGAAGAGGAACTTGGTGGACTGGTCAAACAGCTTTATAAGCTGAATGACGGCCAATATGCCAAAGAGGTTGTCGATGAACTTATTTCAAAGGTTGAGTCAAGAGAGAATATAACAGTTCACAAAGGTACCAAGCTCAAGGATATCAAGGGGTTTGTTGGCAACTTCGATGTGGCTATATCCGAGAAAGGAGAAGACAAAAAGCTGAGAGTTGGTACAATTGTTGTTGCAATTGGGTCTAATGAGCTGAAACCAGATAAATACTGCTACGGTGAGAATGATAATATTCTAACACTACTTGAACTTGAAAAGAAGCTATCTGAGGGCTACAAGCCACCTGAGAATATATCAGTTCTCTTATGTGTAGGCTGTAGGGATGAAGAAAGGCCATACTGTGCAAGATACTGCTGCAATGCCGCAATCAAGGATATCCTGTTACTCAAAGAGAAAAACCCAGGGGTGAATATTACGGTCCTACATAACGACATAAGAACCTATGGTGAGTACGAGAAATACTATGCAGAAGCACTTGAAAAAGGAGTTTCTTTTGTAAGATATACCGAAGAGCCATCTGTATCTTTTGAGGATTCGAAGATCGATCTATCGTTCTTAGATACCAGCTCTGGTGTAAAATTGAGGCAGAATCCTGATCTTTTAGTTCTGGTCACGCCCTTGATACCACAGGAGGATGCTTCCGAGATATCAAAGATGCTCAAGGTACCACTGAATGATAATGGATTCTTCCTGGAAGCCCATGTAAAGCTAAGACCATTAGAATTTGCAACGGATGGGATATTCCTCTGTGGAACCTGCCATTCACCAAAAACAATTTCGGAGAGTATTGCACAGGCAAGTGGTGCAGCAAGCAAATCATGTATGTTACTCTCAAAGGAGACGATTAGAGCAGAGGGGGCTATAGCCACCATAGATGATACGATCTGTGAAGGGTGCGGTTTATGTGTTTCGATATGCCCATACGGTGCTATAGAAAAAGATGTTGAAAAGAATGTGGCAGTAGTCACGGATGTGCTTTGTAAGGGTTGTGGCACGTGTGCGGCAAGTTGTCCAGCCAATGCAATCAGTGCAAGACATTTCAATCAAAGGCAGCTTAATGCACAAGTTATTGCTATGCTAAAAGGGGTGATTTAGATGTCTGACTTTGAGCCAAAGGTAGTTGGTTTTATGTGCAATTGGTGCTGTTATGCTGGGGCTGATTTGGCTGGTGTATCTCGGTTTCAATATCCACCCAGCATAAGGGTTATTAGGGTGATGTGCTCTGGAAGGGTAGATCCATCTACGATAATTGGAGCCTTTGTACAAGGTGCTGATGGCGTCTTTGTGGGTGGATGTCATCCTGGTGACTGTCATTATATCTCAGGTAATTATTACACTGAAAAGAAGATGAAAGCCACCAAAAAGCTATTGGAAGTTGCAGGTATGGAACCTGAACGTTTACGTCTCGAGTGGGTCTCTGCTGGGGAAGGAAAACGTTTTTCCCAAGTCATAAAAGACTTCACAGAGGAATTGGAAGCATTGGGGGAATCTCCAGTGACAAAAGGTGATGAAAAGATGAAAGCACGACTAATAGCAGTTCAAAACGAAAGTTTAGACTTTAGATTGCGATTTTTGATAGGAAAAGAGGTTGAGTTGGTTGGAAAGAAGAATGTGTACGGAGAGACGATTTTACAGGAAGATTTTGATAGGCTGATGGATGATATCATTAAATCGGAGTACATTCGCAATCTGATTTTATACAACATAGAAGAAGACCCGCTATCTGCCAAAGAGGTATCAGAGAGGATTGATGTAGATTCTATCGAGGTAGTACGTCACCTTGTCCAGATGAAAAGAAAACAACAGGTTTCAACCATAGAGGATGATGAGGCACTTAAATATGTAAAAGCGGTACAATAGGAGGTTAACAGATGGACGAAAAGATAGGTGCAGTTTTAGTTGTTGGTGGGGGGATAGCAGGTATGCAAGCATCTTTAGATTTGGCTGAATCTGGTTTTAAGGTTTATCTTTTGGAGAAGTCTCCTGGTGTTGGGGGAACGATGGCACAGCTTGACAAGACCTTTCCAACCAATGACTGCTCAATGTGCATATTATCACCTAAACTGGTAGCAGTAGGGTCACACCAGAATATAGATATACTGGCTAATGCAGAGATAGAAGGAGTTGGTGGTGAAGCGGGTAATTTCAAAGTCGCTGTTAAAATTAGGCCACGACATGTAAATTTGGAAAAATGTACTGGTTGCGGTGTTTGTGTCCAACGTTGTCCTGTAGAGGCGATTAATGAGTATGAAGAAGGCATGGCTTTACGAAGTGCTGTTTATATCAAATATCCACAGATGGTACCTCTTGTTGCGACTATCGATAGAGACAAATGTTTAGGCTGTGGTCTTTGTCAGGAGTTATGTGTAGCTGATGCGATTGAGTATAATCAAACCGAACGTATTGCCGAGTTGAATGTTGGATCGATCATACTCTCTCCTGGATTTGATGAGTTTGATCCCAGTTTAATGGCATATGGTTACGGCATATATCCGAATGTTATAATAAGTACGGAATTCGAGAGGATCTTAAGTGCAACAGGTCCATTTATGGGTTCTGTCTCGAGGCCTTCGGATGGTCAAGCACCTAAAAAGATTGCATTTATACAATGTGTTGGATCTAGAAATGATAGCATAGGCAAAAATTATTGTTCTTCTGTATGCTGTACTTATGCCATCAAAGAGGCAATAATTGCAAAGGAGCACAGTCACAAACCACTCGATGTTAGCATATTTTATATGGATATGAGGACGCAGGGTAAAGGATTTGACGAGTTTTACAACAGAGCAAAAGATGAATATGGTGTAAGATTTGTGCGGTGTAAGCTGCCTACTGTTGAAAGCATTCCAGGTTCTGGAAACCTGATGTTAAGGTATGTGGAAGGTGAAGAACTAAAGGAAGAGGAGTTTGACCTTGTCGTACTCTCTGTTGGATTTAACCCGCCAGCAGGTTACGAGAAACTTCGTGAAACTCTTGGCATCGAATTAGATAAGTATGGCTTCTGCGATACAGAAATGTTCACCCCATTAGAAACCAGTAGGGAAGGTATATATGCATGCGGTGCTTTCACAGGGCCAAAGGACATACCAGAGAGTGTGGCTCAGGCCAGTGGTGCAGCATCAAAAGCATCAGGTGTCATTTCTTCTGAAAGAGGGGCTCTTGTAATAGAAAAAGAATATCCGGTTGAAAAAGAAGTTTTTAGAGAAACTCCGAGGATTGGGGTGTTTGTGTGCAAGTGTGGAATCAACATAGCCGGTGTCGTTGATGTACCTTCTGTTGTTGAATATGCCAAAACCCTTCCAAACGTCGAATATGCAGAATTCAACCTGTATACATGTTCCCAGGAGACCCAAGAGAGGATTAAAAAAGCCATTGTAGAATACAATCTAAATAGGGTGCTAGTTGCATCATGCACACCAAGGACACATGAGCCCCTCTTTAGAAACACTTGCAAGGAGGGGGGATTGAACCAATATCTTTTTGAACTGGTAAATATTAGAGATCATTGTTCATGGGTACATTCACACGAGCCCGAAAGAGCAACAGAAAAAGCTAAGGCACTCGTCAGAATGGCCGTTCATCGGTCTGCTTTGCTTGAGCCACTGCAGAAGGTGTCGATCGGTGTAACTCCGTCGGCTATGGTCATTGGCGGTGGAATCGCAGGAATGACTTGTGCACTCGAATTTGCCAAGCAGGGTTACGAAGTTGATTTAGTTGAAAAAGAAGGTGAACTTGGAGGAAATCTGCGTAAAATACGATATCTAATAAACAAGGAAGATCCAAAAGAACGTCTTGATTCAATGATAAATACTGTAAACTCTAACGAAAATATACATGTTCATCCAGATGCAAAAATACTGGGCATCGAGGGTTATATAGGTAATTTCAAAACAAGGTTGCTGTGTGACGGTGAGGAAAAGACAGTAAAAAGCGGTGTAATTGTTGTTGCTACTGGTGGAATTGAGTATGAACCTGCCGAGTACCTTTACGGTGAAGATGAAAGGATAATCACCCAATTAAGACTTGAAGAGAAGATGGCAGAATCGGAACTTGATGTCAATGATGTGGTGATGATTCAGTGTGTAGGATCCAGAAACAAAGAGCGCCCATATTGCAGTAAGGTCTGCTGTACTGAAGCAATCAAAAATGCCTTGGAGATTAAGGAGAGGAACCCGGAGACAGATATTTTTGTTTTGTACCGTGATATAAGGACTTACGGGCTCAAGGAGGACTACTATAAAGAGGCGCAAGAAAAAGGTGTTAATTTTATCAGATTCGATGAAGAAAGAGAACCGGAAGTCTTTAAAGAAGATGGTAAATTAAAAGTGATAGTTAGAGATGCTACACTAGACAAAAACATCTTGTTAGAACCAGATCTTTTAGTACTCAGTACAGCGATACTTCCCCAACCTGACAACGAAGATCTGTCAAAGATGTTAAAAGTGCCGATTAATTCAAATAGATTCTTCCTTGAGGCTCACGTAAAGTTAAGACCTATTGATTTCTCGACTGACGGGATATTCCTTTGTGGTGTGGCTCATTCTCCCAAACCGATAGATGAGGCCATATCACAGGCTAGTGGCGTAGTATCAAGAGCATGTACAATCTTATCAAAAGATGAGGTCAAAACAGAAGGAAGTATCTCTCACGTAAATGAAGATCTCTGCATTAGCTGCGAGAGGTGTTACTCGGTCTGTCCGTACGAGGCAATTGAGATGACACGGTTTAACAAGGCAAGAGTTATCGATGCTGTTTGTAAGGGCTGCGGCGTATGTGCGTGTACTTGTCCTGCTGTAGCAATCGACACAAGGCATTTCAAAAATGATCAAATAGTTGCACAGTTAGAAGGGCTGTTGGAGGGATAAAAATGTTTGAACCAAAGATTGTGGCATTCTGTTGTAACTGGTGTTCTTACGCTGCAGCAGACTTGGCAGGTGTTTCTCGGATGCAATACCCCTCAAATGTTAGAATAATCAGGGTTCCTTGTTCTGGTAAAGTCGATATAATGTATGTATTAAAGGCATTCGAACTCGGAGCAGATGGTGTTTTTATTGCTGGATGTCTTCCAGATCAGTGCCACTACCTCACGGGGAATTTCTATGCCAGAGATAGAATTGAAAAACTAAAAAAAGAGCTTGATGCAGTAGGATTGGGTGGAAGGCTTGATATGTACTTCATCTCGGCAGCAATGGCAAAGGAGTTTGCAAATACGTGCAATGAGTTTACAGAGCGTATACGGAAGCTGGGGCCAAGCCCGCTTAGGGGTGATGATTAGAAGTAACCTCTCACCCCCGCTATAATTTGGTACTGTCCTTAAATAGACCGCATAATTAATATAGTATAACATCCATATCTCTATTGTGCTACAAATGGCTAGTGCCAGAACCAAAAATGCAAGTATTTCTTGAAGGAGAATGGAAAAGATATTGTGAAACGGGGTAAGAATCGCGCTGGTCACCAACAGTATTATTGCAACCATTGTAATAGTTGGTTTGTTGAGACTGCAAATACTCCACTTTATCGAAAACAATTATCAGAAAGTGAAATAATTAACATATGCAAGCATCTGGTCGAAAGAAACGGTATACGAAGCATAGAAAGAATCACAGGTCACCATAGAGATACCATAGGAAGATTGCTTGAGGATATGGCCGAGCATGCCGAGCAGATGAATGAGTACCTCATACGAGAACTTGAGTTCACCCCATTCG
>JAXHTJ010000058.1:0-13656 GCA_034190245.1 Halobacteriota archaeon
TTAAATACTTATTTATAACCCAACTGTCAAAGTTGGGGTGTAAAGCATTCTCCAAAAATTAGGGAGTTCTACTCTGAATAAGTTCGTTACTACATACTTGTTTTTGTATTCCAAAGGTATCAATTTCTTTGATATTGGTCCACCATAATGGGAATTGACTTTTATCAACTCCACCTTTTTATTTACAGCGTTAAGTATCGTCCTTTCAGTTTTTGATTTAGTGGCCTTCTCATTCAGATAGTTGTATACCTCTTCGGCTTCTTAAGAAAGAATTATTCGAATGATTTTCTTCATAGTTCAAGTCCAGTAGAAACTGCTTTTCTCAACGTTGGATTTGAACTATGTGTCCAAGTTATTCCTTTCAAGGTAACTGCAATTTTATTATTTTTCTCAAGGTAGTCAAGTATAACCATTAGAGTGTTGTGATTCACCTGCTTGGGGAGTATTTTTTTAAGTTTTGCAACTGTGATGACACTTTCATCCATGTTCTCAAGTGTATGTTCGACCATGAGAACGGTGTTCAGGGTTGGTGAATGTTTTAGTTTATATCCCTCTGTGTTTTGCATACTAATCACCAAAATTTATTAGTTAATAGCAATATTATATTCAATAGTGTAAATAATTTATGATATCATATCAATAATAAACCAACTCTTCCAGAACATCCGTAATTATAATAAGCAAAGCAACAAAATTTAAACGTTATAAGAGCAAAGAATGAGGAGAGAATATTGACCGGAAAAGATACAATAGCATGCATCGCGAGCCATTCAGCCCTCAACATACTTAAAGGTGCGAAGGACGAAGGCCTTAAAACACTTGCGATATGCAGAAAAGGCACAACCAACTTTTACAAGAGTTTTGATGTGGCGGATAAGATCATCGAAGTTGATAACTTTTCTGATATCTTCGATCTGCAAAAAGATATAGAAGATACTATAGTTGTACCACACGGCTCGTTTGTGGCTTACCTTGGAATGGATCGTTTCCTAACTGAATTTTATGTCCCGGTATTTGGAAACAAGGAGATTCTTAAGTGGGAATCTGATAGAAACCTGAAATCCAAGCTTTTGAATGAATCGGGTATAAAAACACCGATGGAATTTGAAAAACCGGAAGATATCGATAGACCGGTTATCGTCAAGTTTCACGGGGCTCGTGGGGGTAGCGGTTACTTCATCGCAAAGAATCCTGAGGAGTTTTACGAAAGATCGAAAGGGGAAGAGTGTCTGATACAGGAGCTCATCATAGGTACAACGATGTATCCTTCTTACTTCCATTCTAAAGTCAGGAAGAGACTGGAGTTCTTCTGTGTTGATCGGAGATACGAATCAGATATCGATTCTGCTGTGAAGATAGACCGAGATCCGACATTCACAGTGGTCGGAAATTTCCCCGTGGTACCGAGAGAATCGCTCGCTGTCAAGATGTTTGATCTTGGAGTGGGATTTGTTGAAGCAACGAAGAAGTTGACAAGTCCAGGTGTTCTGGGTCCCTTCTGCCTCGAATTATGCATAGATTCAGATCTGAATATGTATTCGTTTGAATTCTCAGGCAGGATAGTGGCAGGGACGAACTGTTTTGTCCCATTTTCTCCTTATTCTTACGTATTGTGGGGGGAGCCGATGAGCATGGGAAGAAGGATAGCAAGAGAAGTAAAAGAAGCGATCAGCGAAGGAATATTGGACGAGATAACCTCTTGATAGAAGTAACAATATGGATTTTATAGACATAGATGCGAAGTATATAGAGATGGAGAAGATCCGAACTGCTGCAGATATTATCAAAGATGGAGGAATTGTTGCATTTCCTACAGAGACCGTTTATGGTCTTGGTGCGGATGCATTCAATCCTCTCGCAGTTGCAAGAATATTTGAGGTGAAGAAGAGGCCGAGCTTCGATCCACTGATAGTACATATATCCGATCCTTCCGATATCGAGATACTATCTTCCGATGTGGATGAGAGGACGAGAAGACTTGTAGAGGCGTTCTGGCCGGGGCCGCTAACAGTAGTTGTTAAAAAACTTGAGGTTGTACCTGATATTGTCACTGCTGGACTTCCCACGGTTGCTATAAGAATGCCTGCCCATGCCGTGGCCCTTGAGCTCATAAGAGAAGCCGAAACACCATTGGCTGCTCCCAGTGCCAACCCTTTTGGGTACATAAGCCCAAGTACGCCGGAGCATGTGAAGGAGCAGATAGGCTCAGATGTAGACCTCATAATCGATGGAGGGAGATGCATGATAGGTGTAGAGTCCACGGTGATAGATCTTACCCGTAAAGATCCCATCCTTTTGAGGCCTGGTGGACTGCCTCTCGAAGAGATCGAAGATGTTATCGGTCCGGTGAAGACTTCCAGGGTGGATCCCGATAGACCGAATTCTCCAGGACAATTGCTACGTCACTACTCTCCCAGAACGCAGATAAAGATCATCGGAGAAGAAGGCTTTGAAGCTATACCTGGTAAAAGAACAGGGCTTCTGGCATTCACACCACAAGAAGAGATGAGATCTTTTGAAGTTGTCGAAGTCCTCTCAAAAAATGGCGATTTTCGTGAGGCTGCGTCAAACCTCTTCTTCTGTCTTCACAGGTTGGATAAAGCAGGATTGGACGTTATATATGTCGAACCTGTGCCAGAAGTCGGACTCGGACGAGCCATCATGGACAGGCTCAACAGGGCGGCCGGGATTAGACGAGAGTAAATAAGGAGATGAGGGATCTATTAAGTGAACTCTACTTCGGGTACCGTTTCTGCCCCTTCGTCAGCTTCAAAGTATAATTTCTCATCAAAACCGAACATATTGGCTATGAATACTGTTGGCATCCTTTTAATTCTTATATTGTAATCCCTGACCTTCTCATTATAACGCATCCGCTCCACAGAGATGCGATTCTCAGTGCCTTCAAGTTGAGACTGCAATGCAAGAAAGTTTTCATTTGATTTGAGTTCAGGATAGTTTTCAACAGTTACAAGTAGCCTTGAGAGAGAAGAGTCCATGCCTCTTGCAGCTTCAATTTTCTCCTCTTGAGTCGTTGCGGCACTCCATTGACTCCTATATTTGGTTACTTCAGTGAAAATTTCCTCTTCTTGTGAGGCAAATCCTTTCACTGTTTCAACCAGATTTGGTATGAGATCGGCACGGCGCTGGTATTGGCTTTCAACCTGGGCCCACTGAGCATCCACACTCTCTTCTGCTGCCACGAGACCGTTATAAGCAAGCAGGAACCAACCCCCAAACATCAGCGCAATGACTGCGATTACGCCCACAACCAAAAGTATCAAAGTCTTTGTTCTCATTCCATCACCTTAAAATCATCAATAATTTTGCCTATCTCAGTCAGGACTCTTATAAGTTCTTTAATATAATATTCCTTATCCTTTTTAAACTTTGACCTGCCCTGCCTGATCTCATAGATCTCCTTTAAGACCTGCACGTTTATGCCATATCCATCCGAAACAACTTTAAAGAGGTCCTGGGTATCGTCATAACCCAAATCCTTCAGGCAGATCAACCCTCCAATAATGGGCATAAGTGCTGGGACCGCAGATAGTATAAGATTATCAAGGCCCTTGCCCTTGAATTGAAGAAATTCTCTACGAAGGTGGATCAGCTTTGAGCGAAATTCGAACTCAAGCTGGTGCCTGAGATTGCCTTTGGATATCTTCAGGTCTTTAAGAAAATCTTCACCATAGAGTATCCGATGATGCTCTTTTATATTTAAAAAATCGATGGGGAAGACGTCCACTCCGCTGATCAGTTCTTCTTGTGTAAAGAGAAGGGGTTTCTCCTTGAGTTGCTTGAGTCCTTTGAGCGTCTCCAGATCAATAGTCCTGCAGACTGCAAGTAAGTTCTTCTCAGTACCTCTGTAATATTCGGCAAGTGTTACAAGATTATCCCCAAGCGTCTCCTCGATCTTTACTTCTGTTTTAGTAGCCATAAAATCACCCTATATTTTAATAACCTCATTAATGGGTATCACCACGACCCTCCAAATCCTCCGCCACCGGAAAATCCACCTCCAAATCCACCAAACCCCCCACCTCCGAAACCACCGCCGCTTCCGGTATGTCCATAATAAAATCCCCCCCAACCATATCTACGCACTCTACCGAATCTCATAATCAGGCTTAAGATGACAATGACAATTATGAAGATAATATCCGGAGCATACCAGCCAGACGAACCACTTGTACTACCGTACCTGGATACAACTTCTTCATTTCCTTTTAGGAGCTCTTCAATGACCAGCATTGACTCATAGATGCCCTTGCCATAATCTTCATTTCTAAAATTTGGTACAATTATCCTATCCCCAATGTTCACCTTCATACTGTCTGTAATTGTACCTTCAAGACCGTAACCTACTTCAAATCTGTATTCACGCTCATTTTTTGCTACAAGTATCAAAAGACCATTATTTAAATCTTTTTTACCAATACCAGCCTGTTCAAAGAGATTCACAGCGTACATCTCCCTGGATTCTCCTTCAAGCGATTCGATTGTCACAACGGCGATCTCTACAGTGGTTTCTCTTTCTATCTTTTCAGCAAGCCCCGTTATCTTATCTTCATATTCAGGGCTTATCATGTTGGCGTTGTCAGTGACAAAACCGGTAAGTTGTGGATAATCTACTGCGCTTGTTATGGGCAACAATAATAGAACTAGTATAACTAAGAATGTCCACTTCATTATCTCTATCCCAGTTATATTTACCAAGAGAGATATATAAAGCTTGTTGGGTTAAGAGTTGTGACAACTCCTCAGATTATCTGCGATATCACACTCTCTTCTCTAACTTTATAAGAAGGAGATAAATGCCTTTGAAAATAGGTGGCAAACAACCCGATTAAACTCAGGAGTTTGCCAAAAAGATGAAGATCTGTTCTATCTTCTTCTTTTCAGTATAAATGCCACCGCCAAAAGTCCAGCAATCGCAAAAACAGCTTCGAATCCAGGTGTGTCTGCTCCTCCTGTTGTTTGTGTTCCGGGTGTGCCTTCTCCTCCTGTTGTTTGTGTTGGCTGTGCCGGTTCTTCATCTTCGTCATCTGTTACGGTAGGCATTGACGGACTTGAACCTCCACCCAGGCCAGCTATCTTATCGTAATTGATGGAATCTGCGAATTCATCCAAGGTATCTTTATCGCTGTTTGTGTTGATAAAGACCATGAATCTGTCGTTTATACCAACATATAAGGAATAATCATTCGATTCTTTGCTGTGAAACTCCCGTGCGGGATACCCCTTGACCGTTGTACTCTTTGCATATCCTTCAGTCGATTCCCACTCCATGAATATGTCCCATGTTGCCCACCATCCTACCCCTCGATAGAATGCTGAATCCATTATTCCTACGTCAGCAGTTATGTCTTCTGAGCCGGATTTTGAGAACTCTTTAACTGCCATACTCCAAGATCCGTCTTCGATGGTATACATCATTCCCTCTGGCTCTTCTCCTTCCCAACCGGAAGGGGCGTCCGGTAATAATTTTATCAACTCATTGAAATGTACCGATTCAGTTGTCTCCACCCCAATAGCATATCCCATTGATCCCAATAAGAGTAACCCTATCAGGAAAAACATCCCAATTTTTCTAATCACTTTCATTTTACACCTCCTTGTCATTTAACATTTATAATCTACGGGATATGGAATAATTGAGTGAGTAGTATATAAAACTATGCTTATTTTACACCCTGAGAGGTCAGGGTTGACAGATCGGGATTATCAGGCAACTCAAAATTATGAAAAATTAGGATAGAATCGTCTATCTTCCAGCAAAACTCTTCACTAGTTCTTTCTCCTCGTCTCAAAGAAAAAGACAAGGTCTAGTGTCATAGCAGCAGGAATTAGTATTGTTGGGAATTCGGGTATTTCATCGTCGGATGGTGTTGTTTGTGTTGTTGAAGTAGCTGTTGTAGAGGAGGTTGTTGCTTGATGAACGCAAGTAGATGACCGCAGCAGCTGCGAATATGTATTCATTCTCTCCTTCGTTGTCCATTATAAATCTGGATATCAATGGGAGAAGAATAAGAATTCCAATCCTTATTAAATGGCCAGTGTAACCTTTTATTTATAAGTCTGTAGCCATATATATCTAATATATATGCTATATAGTAAATATATATTTTGTTTAGAAAATTATATATATATGTTCAAAATTAGATATTTTAAAGGAGGTATAAATATTAAAACGAGTAAAAGAGCATCAATAGCTATTGTTCTATTGGTCGTAGCTTTAGTACTTACCGCAGGATGTTTAGATACAAATGAAACATCGACTGGTGAAAAAGCAAAACTTATTCAAACAGGCTCCAGTACTGTGTTACCTTTAGCCATTGCTTGGGCCGAGGAATTTGATGATGCTGACATATATGTGTCAGGTGGCGGTTCCAGCCATGGTTTAAACGCTCTTCTTATGGGTGAGGCAGATCTTGGAGACGCAAGTAGGCTTATGAAAGGAAAAGATTATGAGAAGGTGGGAGGCGATCCCGAAGATGTTAATACTGATGGAACAGCCAGTAAAGCGGCACCTACTGGTGTATGGCCGCACAAGTGGGTTGTAGCCTACGATACGTTGGTTGTAGTTGTCAATAACGAAAATGATTGGGCTACTCAATTGAATTATACTCAACTGAGTAAGATATTCACAGATGAAAATCCTGCTGTGTATTGGGATGAGGTCCCTGGACTGGACAATCCACCGCATGAAAAGATTGAGATATATGCGCCTGATGAGGCAAGTGGGACATACGACTTCTTTTTTGAAGAGATAATACCAAGTTGGGGTAAAGATGATCAACAAGTTAGTACAAGACTGGATCTGGGAGACGGAGTTTACCACCCCAGCGCAGATGACAATGTAATATTGAGTGCAATAAAAGATAACAAATACTCGATTGGTTATTTTGGATTTGCTTATTACAAGGAGAATCCAGGCCAAGTAATGGCAGTGTGGATAGCAGATGAAGGTGACAATTTTGAAGAGCCCTCCCTGGATAATGTTGCCAATTATCCTTTGTCTCGACAATTACATATTTACACTGACGGTGTACCAAAAACTGATAGTCCAGTCAACGATTATCTCGAATATATTCTAAGCGATAAAGGGCAAGATATTGTACCAACTGCAGGTTATGTGAAACTTTCACTTGTAGATGAAACACTGGTTACAGATCAGCTTGCAAAACTTTAAAGCGAAGGTAAGTTTTAGATGTGGGAGAGTAAAGCGATTAAGAAGGAAAAAAAAGGAAACAGATCAAATTACGAAAATGCTTTTGAAAAAAAATTTAATCTCAAAGAGACCTCCATAACAGCAATATTATTTCTTTCAGCAAGCTTGGCAATCGTAATAAGTGCTGCAATAATCTATACGCTTGCTGAAGGGGCCTTTAGCTTTTTTTCAAACCCCCTCGTGAACCCACTTGAGTTCTTCATAGGGGATAAGTGGGTTCCAAGTGGCGGCAATCCTAAATTTGGCGTCTTACCGCTTCTTTCAGGTTCGATCTTAATTTCGGGGGGTGTTATATTAATGGGGGGGCCTATAGGTATTGGGGCAGCTCTTTTTCTTTCTGAATTTGCAGGAAAACGTTTAAGAATTGTGGCCAAACCAGTTATTGAAGTGCTGGCAGGCGTCCCCTCCATAGTGTATGGGTTCTTTGCCCTCCTTTTTATCTCTCCCATCTTACGGGATGTTTTTGGTGCCAGTTACTTCAACGCCGCCAGCGCAATAATCGTAATGTCAATAATGATTCTCCCAATTGTCGTGAGTGTTTCAGATGACTCTATGCGTGCAGTTCCAATGGAATTGAGGGCGGCAAGCCTAGCAATGGGTGCAACAAGATGGGAAACTGCCACTCGAGTTGTCTTACCTTCTGCGGCAAGTGGAATCACTGCCTCGATAATTTTAGGACTTGCCCGTGCCATTGGAGAGACGATGGTTGTTACCTTGGCTGCCGGAAGTGTTGCAAAACTAACCTTTAACCCCTTAGAAGAGGTGCAAACAATGACTTCATACATAGCACAGGTTGCTACAGGTGACATACCTCCAGGGGTGGCTGTAGAAGCGGCTTTTGCCGTGGGTCTTCTACTTTTTGTTATTACTTATCTTATCAATATGGCGGCATCCTTGGTTGTTGAGCAAATTCAAACTGGTCAATCCAAAAAAGAAAAAGGCATTATTAAAAGATATTTGGGTTTACTTATATTAGAACTGAAAAATTTTCTGAATGTAGTTACCGATCATCTTAAAATAAGAGATTCATCAAAAGGCTTAACTTTGAAAAGGCGTAAATTGAATGGGCAAATTGGAGTTAGCATCGTGTCAATATGCCTCCTGATCGCTGTTATCTTTCTTTTTTACCTTTTGAGTAGTATACTGACCCAGGGATTAGGAGGCATCAACTGGAATTTTCTTACAAACATTCCTAGTTCCAGACCTGCAGAGGCCGGTATCTTCCCCGTAATCTTGGGATCAATTTACCTAATGCTTCTCACTATGGTTTTTTCAATTCCCGTAGGGGTCTTGGCAGCTGTTTATCTCACCGAAATTGCAAAAGACACGCGGCATGTATTGTTTTTGCGTCGTATTATACAAAATATGGCAGGTGTACCTTCCATTGTCTTTGGGCTTTCAGGCCTGGCAATATTTGTCAGACTGTTTGATTTTGGCCCCAGTTTAATTTCGGGTAGTCTTACACTTGCCATTATGGCTCTGCCAATGATAGTTGTTGTAACAGAAGAAGCTCTAAAGTCAGTCCCCCAGAGTTTCAGAGAGGCTGCAAGGGGGGTGGGCGCCACAAGATGGCAAACCATAAAACATCATGTGCTGCCAAACGCATTGCCTGGGATTTTAACAGGAACAGTTTTAGCCCTCAGTAGAGCAATTGGTGAGACAGCGCCCATATTATTTATAGGCTCAGTGTTTTCAAAAGTCCCACCTTCAGGAATATTTGACAGCTTCCTTGCCCTTCCTTTGACGATATTTTACTGGACTAGACATCCTAATCCACAATTCCATGATCTTGCAGCTTCCACAATTATCGTGCTACTTGTCATCCTTTTGACCATGAATACATTTGCAATATTTTACAGACAACGAACACAGGAAAGGAGGAATTGGTGATTTTAGATCAAGTTCTTAAAGATAAACCAAAAGAGCAAATTTCTGATGATATTGAAGTTCGCAATGTCAACGTATATTATGGGGATGCTCAAGCTATTTTTGATGTTAGCATGAATATCAATGAGAAGATGGTTACTGCTTTAATAGGGCCAAGTGGTTGTGGTAAGAGCACTTTACTCCGCTGTTTTAACCGCATGAATGATGAGATAGTGGACTGTCTTACAGAGGGCACAATAATTTGGCGCAAAAATAATATTCTTGATAAAAAAGTAGATCCTGTGGCTTTACGTCGGAAAGTTGGCATGGTATTTCAAAAGCCAAACCCTTTTCCAAAATCAATATACGATAATGTTGCCTATGGTCCAAAAATTCACGGATTAAAGGGTAAAAAACTGGAGTCTAAAGTGGAAAAGAGTCTAAAGCAGGCTGCTTTGTGGGAAGATGTTAATGATCGGTTGGGTGAAAGTGCACTAAAACTTTCAGGAGGCCAACAGCAACGACTTTGTATTGCAAGGACTTTAGCTATTGATCCCGAAGTAATTCTTTTTGATGAACCGTGCTCTGCGCTCGATCCAATATCTACAGCAAAGATTGAAGCGTTAATAAGAGAACTTAAAAAGGATTACACAATAATAATTGTTACTCACAACATGCAACAAGCGGCAAGAATTTCTGATAATACTGCATTTTTTTTAATGGGAGAGTTGATAGAATTTGGCAAGACTTCGGAAATATTTGAAAATCCAGAAGATAAAAGGACTGAAGATTATATAACCGGGAGATTTGGATGATAAGAAAAGAATACATAGAGGAGTTGAATAAACTCAAATCAGATGTGTTGAGGATGGGAAAACTTGCAAAAGATGCTGCAAATAATTCCGTAAAAGCGCTAGTTGAAAGAGATTCTGAACTGGCAGAAAAGATACTCAATGAGAATGCTACGATAGATGAACTGGAATTTGATATTGAGAACCGATGTATGAGATTGATCGCCCTGCAACAACCGATGGCTGTAGACCTCAGAATAATCGGAACTTGCCTGAAGATCATAACAGACTTTGATCGTATAAGCGATCTTGGTGGAGATATTGCAGAGATAATTCTAAGAATGGGTGATGAACCCTTTGTAAAGCCACTGATCGACATACCAAGAATGTCAGAGATAACACAGGAGATGATAGGAGACTGCCTAAATGCGTTTTCATCGAAGAATGTTGAGATGTTGAAGGATTTTTCTCAAAGAGATGACATTGTGGATGCACTCTGTGGCCAGATCAGGCGAGAATTGATTGCCATTATGATAGAGAAGCCAAATACCATCACTAATGCAAGTCATCTTATATTTGTAGCGTTACATCTGGAGAGAATTGGAGATCATGCATGCAACATTGCATCACGTATAATCTACATGGTTACAGGGGAGAAGAAGAAGCTGGATTGAATAATCTAATTCGGAATGCGAGGTGAGCAATGAAAGACAAAATAATAATCCGTGAAGCATGTAGGCATGAGCTCCCGCACATTCTTGAGTTATACAAGGATCTGCATATAAAAGACGATCCTCTGCCAGAAGAATCCGAATTGAAGCGTATTTGGGACGATATATATGAAAATCCGCTATTAAAATACCTGGTTCTAGAAAGTGAAGGTGAGATCGTTTCCACATGCGCTTTGAGTATTATACCAAACCTTACTCGTGGTGCCAGGCCCTATGGTTTGATTGAGAACGTAGTCACGAAGAAGAAGTACCAAGGCAAAGGGTTTGGAACCTCCATTGTTAAGCATGCCCTAAAAACCGCATGGGAGCTAAATTGCTATAAAGTGATGCTATTAACAAGTAGAAAGGATGAGAAGGTGCATAGATTTTATGAAAAAGCAGGATTTGAGAAGGGAGTGAAGACCGGTTTTGTACTTTATTCAGATGGCTAGATCTTTTTATGCATCTTCAGCATCTCAATCAGCATATAATCTCTAAACTCCCTCAGCCCCTCGTCGGTATTACCAAACTCAGGCAAGCGATTTGCGATCTCTTTATTCACCTCTCTTTGAAGAAGATCTGCAACTTTATCAAAACCTTGACCTGCTTTTATGGAATCGGGCATAATGTGCATCATCAATCCTTTGATCCCGCCAGAACCTCCGCCAAGGTGGAAGATCAAATTAGGCCCCATAGTTGCCCATCGAAGCCCCGGACCAAAGCAGATAGCCTTATCCACATCCTCAAAAGAGCAAACACCACTTGTAATGAGCCCCATACATTTTTCAGTTACTGCATTTTGAATATTATTACCAATAAACCCTGAAATGTCTTTTTTTAAGATTATAGGATCTTTTCCGATGGATTTAAAGAAATCGTAAGCAGTTTTTGTCGTTTCACTCGATCCCTTCTTCCCTTTTGGTTTTGTAATCTCCACAAGGGGGATGAGGTGCGGTGGATTGTAAGGATGGGCCCCTATGCACCTCTTCGAATACTTTGAATCCTTTGCAATGTCACTGATCATAAGGTAAGAAGTGCTGCTGGCATATATAGCCTCGGGACTCGAAAACTCATCTATCTTTACAAGCATCTTCTGCTTCAATTCCAGATAATCCGGTGTTGCTTCTTGAATGAACTGCACGTCTTTTACTGCATCTTCAAGCGAAGAAGTGTAGTTGACAAGACCCATCATCTGTGGAACTTTTTCATCATCCAAAACGCCGTTTGAAACAAGAATTTCAAGGTGTTTTCGTATCTCTTTTCTTGCGACTTCTTCCTCTGCCTCTGTGTAGATCCATAGTTTCACAGGGTATCCCTTCCATATGAAATTGGTCGCCCAGCTACTTCCAATAACTCCTGCTCCGATTACGGCGATTTTCTTAATATCTTCAGCTTCCATTTTTTAGCCCTCCGGATCTATTATTTTTTCCTTCGACCAAGCCATCCATGAGCCTTTTTAATCCACTCTGAGATGGGCAAATTCTGGGGACAAAGCTCCTCACAATCATGACACTCGTTACAGTTATCAGCCTGCTCTTCTGCTGGCATCTCGCGATAAAAGAACCGTGACCGTTTGTGATCATCGTACATGTATCCCTCATTGAAAATCCCAAGAATACGGGGAATATTCACGCCATTTGGGCAGGGCATGCAGTACTTGCAGTTTGTGCAGGAGATCGGGCTCAGTTTCTGATACTCATCCCGCACTTTATCAATGATTGATAACTCTTCAGCTGAAAGCGTGCCTTGACCTGAACGGTTGGCACTTGCCATGTTCTCCTCAACCTGCTGCATCGTGCTCATACCGCTTAGTGCAACCGAAACTTCAGGATGGTTCCATACCCACTGCAGCGCCCAGTCTGCAGGGGTTCGTCTGTTTGGGGCACTCTCCCACAGCTTTTTTACAGAATCTGGTGGTTTCCTGGAAAGCACTCCTCCACGTATCGGTTCCATCACAACAACAGCAAGACCCTTATCAGCCGCATACTTGAGCCCCTTGGTACCCGCCTGGTATTCGATATCCATGAAGTTGTACTGAATCTGGCAGAGGTCCCACTTGTCATATGAATCGATTATCTCTTTGAAGAGCTCAAAATCATCATGAAAAGAGAATCCCAGATGGTGAATACGACCATCGGCTTTCGCATCTTCGGCCCAATGGAGCATATCTAGTTCAGTAATTCTTGGCCACCAAGCTTTCCTGAGACCGTGGAATAGGAAGAAATCGATGTAATCTGATTGCAGACGGTTAAGCTGTTTTGAGAGAATACGGTTAAAATCCTTTGCAGAGCGAACTAGTGGTGGGGGAATTTTTGTTGCCAGTTTGACCTTATCACGGTAACCGTCTTTAAGCGCAAGGCCAAGCAACGATTCGCTCTTTCCCCATGATAAGTATAGGCCGTGTCGATATAGTTGACACCCTCATCGATTGCGTGTCGAATCATCTTTATTGCTTCAGGTTCATCGATCTTTGAGGAAAAGATCGAGGCATTTTTATCGGACAATGGCAGCCGCATTGCACCAAAACCCAAAACGGATACCTCCCAGTCTAATTTACCGAATTTACGGTACTTCATATCCTATCCCTTCATGAAGCCGTTATAAAAGTCCTTACCCCAACTTCACAGCCGTCCCATATACAAGAATCTCAGCAGCAGCAGCCATAATTGAAGATGTCATGAATCTTACGTTTATAATAGCATCAGCACCCAATTCTTCGGCTTTTTCCTCCATTCTTTTGAGCGCTATCTCCCTTGCCTCGCTCATCATCTCTGTATACTCTTTAATCTCGCCACCAACAATTTGCTTAAAACTAGCACGTATGTCCTTTCCAATGTTTTTTGCCTGAATCGTATTTCCCCTAACAACACCGAGTACCTGGGTGATCTCTTTTCCCGGAATAAAGTCCGTATTTGCAAGGATGAGAGTCATGGTCTCAAATCCTCCTTTGAAATCTTTTCCTTCATCTCTAAATGATCCCGATATCTCTCGATACATATGTCTATAAATATGATTACACCGCCAATTATCAACAAACCCATTCCAAACCTTACAC
>JAXHTJ010000059.1:0-13544 GCA_034190245.1 Halobacteriota archaeon
CAAGAAAAGATCGCCCGGTGAAAGACCCTATGCTGTGATAAAGAACATATTCAAATCCGGTCATGTAAAGGTTACAACGGTAGCCAGAGTCCATGTAAAGATGATATTTGCTGAGTTTTCAAAACAAGGCGCAACCAGATGTGCAGGCCTCGATGTTAGAATATACGATATTCATGACTTGGAGGAGAACCTTCCTTAATTTGAATTAATGGCAAGTGAAGAGTACACCTATATTAATCCAAAGGGTGACCCAAGGCCTTATATATACACCCTGTTTAAAAGAATAAATGGCTAACAAGGCGCTGCTGCATCGAACGCAAATAAGCCACGCTGCGGAGATCTGGAATTATATGCAAGAGGATTAAATCAAGGATTTATCCCATTCCCTTTTCGCTCAAATCGGTGGGATTCTTACTTTAAAGAACATCGCAGTACAATGTTCATAACCTTTATACGGGTGTCCAAGATTTAAATTTAAAATTGTAACTATTAAAAGAAGACTCTTTAAACGAATTGTTGATGAAATTGATAACGAGTCACGGGGATTGGTTCAAGAGGGTTCATTAGCATGAAGTGGTATTCAATTTTATGGATCTTGATTTGGATCATTGGTGGTACATACGGATTGATATATGTGATAGATAACCCACCACTCCTCCCAAATATTGATAATAACATCTTAAATTTAACCGGTTTTACGCAAGAGAAGTTAAGCGAGAAAAAAATATTTAATAGAGAGATCGATGGGTTTGAGTTTACGATCACGGCTAAATATAGGTAAACTTTAACAGGTATGGTAGTAGCCAAAGACAAGTATTGGCGAAGTGCAGCGGATAAACTTGGTCCAATGGATCTCACGATTGTTTGGGGAGAATTAACTTATCCAGAGTATTACAAAAAGTTTAAATTCGGTCATGGTTCAAGATACGGAGTGATTACGTATTATCCAGATGGTGTAAACCATCTATCAGGCCAATATATAAACGAACATTTGAGCAATAATCACCTAATCTTTACAGATAAAGCAACTTACAAAACAGCAAAAGACGTTCGTGTAGGTGATATTGTGATGATTGAAGGATACCTTGTGGATGTCTATGGTAAGCGAAGCGATGGGAGACGTTTAACATGGTCTACGAGCACTACACGATCAGATGTTAACGATGGGGCGTGTGAAATCATTTATGTTGAAAATATCATGGTCTTAGACTCATATAGAAGATAGTCGGTTTTGTGAAGAGATCCTAAATTTATCCAGAGTAGCATTCTTATACTGTGGGATTGGAAGATAGCTTGATATCATCAAGGTTTTGTGGCCCCATCTTGCGTCTTCCTTCTTCAATCTCTCTGATTATTCTTGTTACGGCCTCATTTACAGGGGTCTTTATCCCTACCTCTTTGCCCTTCATAACAATATATCCATTGAGGTAATCAATCTCACATTTTATTCCCTTCTCGATGTCTTGCATCATGCTCGCCTTCCCGCCTTTAACACCAAGTTGTGATCTGGGGCCGCCCTTGCTCATCGGGGCCATTCCTCGGATTGAGACTGGATTAACACCCAGTGCCTTGCCCACTTCAGTGCCTTCCTTCCAGATAACTCTCACTGCTTGCATTGCTTCCTTGTAACCAATAATCTCATCGAAGGGACAGCCAAGTACCGTTCCCATACCACTCATTGAAGCGTTTACGAGTAGTTTTAACCAGATATGGGCGTAGATATCATCCGAATCAGAAACTGGCTCTACCTTCTTCAATATATTGGCAATCTCTTTGATAAGATCGGTTATTCTACCGTCCAACTCCCCAATAACAAAGGCACCTCCGGATGTCTTTGTAATATATCCAGGACCCATATAGGTCGCTGCCCAACCGGTTATTCCACCAATTGTTCTATCCTCTCCTATAATGGATGCAATCTCATCTTCCTGAATCCCATTTTGAAGGATTACCACTACAGACTCAGGAACTAAGTAGGGAAGTAGCATATTCAAAGCCTCTCTGTTTTTTAATGCTTTCACACAACAAAAGACCAGATCAAATCTTCCGGAAAGTTCCTCAGGTGTAATAGCTCTAACTGGCAAGATCTCGTCTACAACACCATCGATCTTCAATCCCTGCTTGTTCATCACCTTAACGTGTTCTTTATTAGTATCCACCAAAAGTACATCTTCGTTACCCTTTGACAGATACGCACCAACAATTCTACCGATAGAGCCGGCCCCCATAACTGCTATTCTCATCTCTAAGCCTCCTTTTATCTCATTTTTGAATCTTTTGTTCCATTTATAATTCATGAGTAGGCATGCTATTGGTCCAGAAGATTTAAAATGTGTTTTAGTAATTGTAGCAGGTTTCGCCTCAACCTAAGGCTGGCTAACAGGTTAATTATTGCCACCATCAGAATAATGAAAAATATTGAGATGAAGCCGGAAAAAGAGTGGGTATTGAAAAATTCGGAACCCTGCAGAAATAGTAAAGAAGAGTGCCAGAGGGGAGAGAATATATTGACGAGGGTAAAAGCTGGATCTTCAGGAAGATTCTCGAAGATGGTGAGAATCTCCCCAGGGCCGTTGGTTTGAAGTATTAAAGGCGCTGAGACGGGCAGTCCCATTGTGATCAACTCGGTGATTCCGAATACAAACGGAGTGAGAAAAGCGACGATTATAAGGAAGACAAGAAAGCTGTAAAATGACCCGTAGGTTGGGGCGGTATTGGAGAGGAAGTAAGCACCAGGAATTGCCAGTATTATGTGATAGGTTGCAAAGACGAGAAAGATCTGGGGTAGGCGTTGGAACTGTGATGAAGCGAGGAGCAGAAGTGAAGCAGATATTAGGAGATACAGTGAAAGGGAGAGCGAATAATAGAAGATGAGGCCCAGATCCCCTTCACTATAAGAGGTGAATGTGATAATAATGGCGTTTATCAGTATAACAGGTGCCATCATAAGCATCATACCGAGCAATTTTCCAAATACTATCTCGATATCACGCAGAGGGAGAGTGAGAAGAAAGGAGAATGTCTCTTTTGATTTCTCTTCTGAGATGATATCCGCCCCCAATAAAAATAGGGCAAAGTTCAGGATCAAGACGCCGATTCCGAAAGAGACAATTGGAGCCCTATTCCAAAAAAAACTTCCGGCTAAAGCGCAGATAGAGCCAAATATAATCCCAACTACAAGAGATAGGATAATCTTTCTCTTTATCTCCTTTTGGGCGATGAGTAAAACCCTATTCATCTTTATCACCGGCAATCATCTCGACAAAGATCTCCTGCAAGCTCTGATCGGGGAACTTCTCTTTCAAATCTGAAAGTCTGCCATGATAGGCAACCTGGCCCTGATTGAAGAGAGCAATAGAACTGCAAACCTGCTCAACCTCGCCCAGGACATGGGAAGAAAGGATGACTGTTGTGCCATTTTCACCTAATTCTCTTACAATATCCAAAAAAACCTGTCTACTGATTGGGTCCATATTTGAGGTTGGCTCATCAAGTATTACAATCTTTGGATCCCCTACCAAAGTCGAAGCGAGGCCAAGCCGCCGTTTCATTCCCTGAGAGTATCTCTTAATCTTTCTTCCCCTGTATTCAAAGAGGCTTACGCTCTTCAGGATATCTTCTGATTGTGCTCTTGCCTCCTCTTTCGTCAACCTTTTAACAAGGCCAATAAATTCTAAGTACTCCTCGCCTTTCATGTACTCATAAAATCTTTGATCCTCTCCAAGATAGCCCATAATCTCTCTTATTTTAAAGGATTGTGAATAAGAGTCATAGCCAAAGATTTTAACCTTGCCCTGATCCGGTTTCATCAAACCCAGAAGTAACTTTAGAAGCGTAGTCTTCCCCGCACCATTGGGACCCAGAAGGCCAAAAACACCGGCTTCAATATCAAGATCAACTCCTATCAGCGCAGGTGTATCACCATAGTTCTTGTGCAGGTTTTTAATCTCAATAACTGCATTCATATCCGCAGCTAATTGTTGTAAGCAATCCAACTTAATGGTTTGGTAGCCCAGAAAAATAAGGTTCAATGGGGCAATAAATTTCAAAACAGAGAATAAGAAAACTTTTTGTATTATTTAATTGAGTTAGTTATGAGTGATCTTCATGAGTGGATATATGGGTGAGATGCTTAGGATTAATTTATCTTCCGATTCTATTAAAACTGAAGAAATGGATATGGATCTTGCAGAGAAGTTTTTGGGGGGGCGAGGTCTTGGGGTCAAGATTTTATATGATGAACTGGAGCCAAAAACAGATCCTCTAAGTCCTGATAACAAGATAATATTTGCAACAGGACCGGTCACCGGAACAGGCACCCCAACTGCTGGTAGATGGGTAGTTGTATCCAAGTCACCAATCTCTGAAACGGTATTCGATTCACTATGTGGGGGAAGTTTTGGATCGGAACTTAAGTATGCAGGTTTTGATGTACTGATACTCGAGGGCCGTGCACCTTCGCTTAGCTACATATGCATCGATGATGGCGAGGTGCAGATATATCCGGCTGAAAAATACTCAGGACTTGATACTGTCGAGACTCAAGAGGCGATAAAAAAGGATATAGGTGAGGATTTTAAGGTTGCATGCATCGGTCCTGCTGGAGAAAAACTCGTAAGATACGCCATAATCAGAAATGAACACCGGGGATGTACTAGAAATGGTCCTGGAGCATTGATGGGCTCGAAGAATCTAAAAGCCATTGCTGTACGTGGAACAGGCGATGTCTCTGTAGACGATATGAAGAAATATAAAGAAGTCTACATGGGGATGAAGGACCTGATAAATAAGAATCCAACGACAGCAGGCGGGTCAGGTGCAATGTACAACCTTGGTACTGCTGCAATATATGATGTTATGAACATGTTTGGTGCATTGGCATCGAATAACTATCAGAGTATACCCGCCAAAGAATCGAAGAAACTGAGCCCTGTCGCATGGTCCAAGAAGAATCTTAAGGCGAAAAAAGCATGTTTTGGATGCCCGATAGCCTGTGGAAGATGGATAGGAATTGAAGAAGGTGTTTATGCAGGAACTCATGGGGAAGGTCCGGAGTTTCAGGCACTGGGAATGCTTGGATCAAACCTAGGTCTCGGTGATATAAATACAGTGCTCAAAGAGAATGATATGTGCAATTCTCTGGGTCTGGACACACTATCCACTGGCAACGTTATTGGTTTTGCAATGGAGTGCTTTGAGAAGGGGCTGATAAGCGTTGAAGACACGGATGGGCTGGACCTTAAATTTGGAAATGGTGAAGCTGCTGTTAGTCTTATCGAAAAGATAGTGAAGAGAGAAGGTTTTGGAGACCTGATGGCAGAGGGTGTAAAGAGGGCCAGTGAGAAGATCGGCAAAGGATCGGAAAAGTTTGCCATGCACATGAAGAACATGGAGATGTCGTCTTACGATTGCAGAGGTGCATATGGGCAGGCTCTCGGCTATGCAACCTCAAATAGGGGAGGGTCTCACATGCAGTCATGGGTGGTATTATCCGAATCGACAAAGATGGCGTTTCCAATAGAGGTCGATTGGGAGCTTACGGATAGAATGTCTCCCAAGGGAAAACCGAATCTTGTTAAGAAGACTCAGGACTGGATGGCTGCGGTTAACTCAACAGTTCTTTGTATATTTACTGGATTTGGGACAACGATACCCACCTATGGTGAACTCGTATCGGCGGCAACTGGATTTGAGATTGATGGCGAAGGTTTTATGGAGATAGGAGAGCGGATATTCCTTCTTGAGCGTGCATTCAACGCAAGGGAAGGCTTCGGGAGAAGAGACGATATTTTGCCATCGAGATTTTTGGAAGAGGAATTTGAGAAAGGGGCATCCAAGAAGAGCGTGGTTCCAATAGAAGAGATGCTAAATGAATATTATGAGTTGAGAGGACTCGATAGTGAGGGGCATCCAACAAAAGAGAAGATGCAAGAATTGGGACTATGAAATTTAAAGTTCATATTGTTGTCAGCGGGAGGGTCCAGGGGGTATTCTTCAGACATTTCACAAGGGAGAATGCCAAAGCATTGGATCTCTTCGGATGGGTACGAAATACTCTGGATGGTAAGGTTGAACTGATGGTAGAGGGTGAAAAGTGCGATTTGGAATGTCTTATTGAGAAGATAAAGCAAGGTCCGCCTCTGTCAATAGTTAGAGGTGTAGAGATAGAATGGGACGATTACATCGGGGAGTTCAACAGATTCAGTGTTAGGTACGACTGAATGCTTTTTTGTCATTATCTATAAGTAACGTAGACCGATAGATCGGCCCTTTTAATTCATGCTCAATAGTGGGTATTTAATGGCAAGTTTTTATATATAATGAATATATAATTACTATCACTGTTTAAGGTGATAGAAAATGAGTGAAGATAGGACATGTCCATTCTACTATGAGACAAAAATGAATAAGCGCCCGCCATGCGGTGCCAAGATTGTACAAAGAGAAGCGGTTGAATCCCCCAAGAGATATTTGACAGATATTCTGGGGCCCAAAGAATGGGAAGGTGGCAGGATTAGATTGGAAGAGATGGTTCCCTATTATATGTATCAGTGTGAAGAGGGGCACTTGATATACCGGCCAGATTGGTGGGCCGACGTCCCAACTGTTCCGCAAGGCACTATAAAAGATAGATTTGGGTCGGCAAACCCGAAAAATAAGTGGCCAGAAAATTGGGATAGGAAGTGAGAATATGGGAAACATGAGAAGACCACATCATGACGAGTTTGAGTTACTACCCTTTTACAGGAAGCTTTATGCCGCAACCGTTCTTGGCAGACCGGGTGATCCTAAAGAAGAACCGACCAAGTACACTCAGACATTCTCAGAAAATGTTCTAATTACGGCTCAGCAGGAATGGATGGCAAGGATCAATGAGGTTTCACAGGGAGCAGAGCACTATGTTAGGGGCGAGATAGAGGGGGCAAAGGACCTGGTGATGGAAGATGTAACGACGGAAGAATTCCTAGAGGGAGAAACATCGCTTGTTGCTGACCAAGATGATCTGCTCTCTTATTTCCAGAACCCGGGTCTTATGTATTATATGCCCTATCCACCGGTAATGACGCTGCCGATAAACTATATACCTTCGATGACGATCATGTTTATAGGCCCTTCTTCTGATGTATTTTACAATACTGTATGTCCATTTACGCTGGAAGGGATTCCATACTTTGAGGATATGCACATGGAGGATGGAATATTCACGGCAGGTGTTCATTATGTCTATGAGAATGCAGAAACAATACTCGCAAGGAGGCACCTCAGGACAGGAGAGATATTCAGGGATCTCTGCTGCCAGAGATCAGCTGGAGACGGACTGATGATGTGCAGAGACATCCTGCTTGACATAAGGAATGAAAAGGCTCCGGAATACTCGAATTCCGCCTATTATGGCATCACATACGTAACCCATTGTAGTGTTGATGTACAGTACGGCAGGGCTGTCTGGGACCTTCTGGGGATAATAGCAGGCATAGCGCCTGAACAGGTGGGGCTTCCCTTCGCAGGTTACACAACATTCGTACCAATGATGTCGATAATGGACGTTATGATGTCCCTTCCACTCGAGATAATGATGCCCAAGATGCTCAGTTTAATGGTGGGAGGGGAGTTCTATGAGTCTTTATACAACCTGACTCATACAGAACTCTTCAACGAGTATGTAGGCCAGGAGATGATTCCACCCACACCATCAGAGTTCATGAATATGTACCTCTTTTATGGGATGGACAAATACAGATTCCCCCCGACATTCAAACAAGCGAAGAGGGTTTATGGGCAAGAGGCTAAGATAACAGCGGATTCAGAGTATCCTTACCCGGAGGGTTGCGCTATGGCGGTAGAAGAGGCAAATGCGACAGCTGAAAAATTCAGGAAAGAGCATCCTGAGTGGTTGACTGGATATTAGGTTATTGTTTATGATTATTAGATATTTATATATAATAAAAGGACAAATAGATATTGGAAAGTAAAAAAAGGTGAAAATGATGCCAGATACGTTTGAAAGTGAGAGAGAGAGGGAGAAGCAGAAATTTAAGGTTGGGACGGTCAAACGGGAGGGTGAGATAAAGGTCCCGGTTGCTACAGAGCGCCTGTATACCTTTGACCCTGCCAAAACGAAGGATAAATGGCTTCCGAAAGAGAGGCAAAAGAGCATATATAAGTCGATGGGTGAGATCTATGAAGCACCACCGATGGACCTTAGAGACCAATCTATGTATGCAAGGGGTGGAATTCAGCAGAATGTCAGGAAGCAGGAGTTTACAGAATGGGGCAGGAAGATAGCCCTTGAGAGGGGCATTCCATCCTATAACAGAGAAGTTGGTATACCGATGTGCCAGAGATCATATGAGCCGATGAGGGTTCAGGGTACTGATGTCGTGGCAAGTTTCGATGACTTCAACTTCTTCAACAACGCTGCAATGCAGCAGGCTTTCGATGACATAAGAAGAACTATCATTGTTAATCTTGATGTGGCCCACAGAACCATTCAGCTCAGGCTCGGTAAAGAGATCTCTCCTGAGACGATGAATCTCTTTATGGAGACGCTTCAGCACAGATTGGGCGGTGGGGCGGTAATCCAGGAGCATATGGCGGAAGTACATCCGGGATTGACTTCTGATGGATATGGTAAGGTCTTTACCGGAGATGATGAACTATCCGATCAATTTGATCGCAGGTTCTTAGTGGACATAAACAAAGAGTTTCACCCGGAAAGGGCCGAAGCATTGAAAGCTGGTGTAGGTGAGAAGCTCTGCCTTGCGGTACATGAGCCAACGCTCAGAATTAGAAATATGGATGGTGCGGCTATTGTGAGAAGTGGCGCCCAATCAACGACGATGTCATTTGTTGCAACTTACAGGCTTACCGGAGAATCCGTACTTTCAGATATTGCTTTCTCGACCAGGCATGCCCAGCAGGTGAGAATGGGAGAGAATATGTGGAATAACCGTGCACATGCACCAAATGAGATTGGTGGAATGCCTTTTGGATATATGGCGGACATTGTGCCTGCAGAGTCACACATACCTCTGATCTCCTTCTTTGAGGCTGCAAGGGATAGGAAGATATTGAGTGACCTTATGGTTGCATTGAGAAATGGTTCGGGGCTCTGGCCAACAATAAGTGACAACATCTGGTATGGGCAGTGTATGGCTGGAGGCATAGGATTCCCCTCGGCCAGTTATGCATTCCTCGGTGGTGGCTTCGATGATATGATGGATATGGGATTCCAGGGTGTATCAGATGCAGTCGAGAGGCAATCCATGATGGTGTTGACTCCTCCGGAAGGGCATGAGAGGATGCCTGCAAAATGGTGGGCTGTAAAGCCATTCATCCATATGGCCGCTATGAGGATGATGGAGCAGTTTGACAAGTATCCAACGCTTGTGGAGTTCTACTGGGGTGGAGTTCTCAGAATCAGTGCACTGGGAATGGGTTCTCTATTAACGGCGTTCATGACTGGTGACAGTCTGCTTTCTCAGATGGGATTCAACTATGTTATAGCGCTCTTAGGTAAGGAAGGCTGGCTCAGAACCGGCTGGTCAGGACAGGAGGTGCAGGATCAGTGTGGTTTACCCTACAGTGGATCTATCCGAATTGAAGAAGGTGGACTGCCTGAGCTTACAGGGCACAACGTTCCATATATGTCATATACGGCAGGGCATTCTTCCGGTCGTGTGATGAGTTCGTATGCTGCAGCCCTTGGTAGAGGATCTGCATGGGCGTGCAGCCCAATGATAAAGGTTACCTTTGCCGATGGTGATTTGGCGTTTGATTTCAGACATCCGGTGCTGGAGTTCGCAAAAGCTGCCTCAAGAGAGTTTGAACCTGCTGGAGAACGAGATCTCATAAGGCCCGCAAGATGACGTATGTAGAGGTCATACGTCATAGTTTTTCTATAATAAAAGTTTGGAGGTTGGAGAATAATGACAAAACTTGGAGAAGTAATACCTGAAGTAGAGAAGGATCATTTCAAGGCACATGAGCCGTTACCAGATGGATGGATGAATGATTGCGAGTGGTTGAGAAACAAAGATAATGAACCGAGTATGTATGAATTGTTTATCGATTACTTGATTGCCGGGGCATCAAAACAAGCCGCAGGAGGTATGGTTGTAACCAAAATGCTGAATAGGTTCAAGGATCTACCACCACTCTCAATCCTGATAGAAGGTAGACACCCAACGAAAGGCAGAGATTACGTAAGAATTCGTATGTCCCCATTTGGTCTATATGAAGGAGCACCGGAGCCAGGATCCAATATTGAGCCCGATATCATTATCAGGATAGATTACTATGACATGATACGGATACTTAAGGGCGAGATGGATTTCATGGATCCGATATGTGACGGGCTTGCTGCGATAGATGGTAATCTCAACCTATTTGATTCTTTCGAAAGTGGTGATGAGATCTTTGACATAATGTTCTCAGTCAGAGAATGATGTCAGAGATCGTATTGATAGATCCGCCTGGCTCGTGGCGCATTGAAAAGAAGGTGATGGCACCATCACTTGGACTTGGTTATCTGGCATCAGCGCTTGAGCAAGCGGATTTCAAGGTGAAGATAGTTGACATGTTTGCCGAGCTTATGGGAGTATACGAATTGGCCGGGTTCATTGAGATGAAGAGACCGTATATAGTTGGCATCACCTCCAATTTAAGGACCTGTAACAACGCAATTTTGATGGCAAAGACGATAAAGGAGATAGATCCTGATATAAAGATTATAATGGGTGGTCCACATGCATCCTTCTTCCCTGAAAATTTGCTCAATTCGGGTTTTGTTGACGTTGTCTGCATGTTTGAAGGAGAGATCACCATATGTGAGCTTATGAGGCACTATTTAGAAGGAGCCCCATCGCTTGAGAGTATAAAGGGGATAGCATATAAAAGAGATGACGTGCCTGTTGTGAATCCAAGAAGAGAGTTCATAAAGGATCTGGACTCCATACCATTCCCTGCAAGGCACCTCTTTTCCCTGGACAGATATTGGGGAAAGGGGAGTTTGATAACGGCAAGAGGATGCCCTTTCAGTTGTATCTTCTGCTCAGCAAGGGCAATGAATGGCGGGACTTGCAGATTGAGAAGCCCGGATAATGTCCTCGAAGAGATGGAGGAGATGCATAGAAGGTACAAAATCGAAGAGTTCGCAATAGTGGACGACACCTTCACGGTCTCAAATGACCATGCTTTTGGGATCTGTGATCTCCTGCTTGAGAGGTTGGATGTCACCTGGTCATGCGACTCCCGTGTGGATGCTGTCACAGAAGAGTTGATCAAGAGGATGTACAATTCAGGCTGCAGGACGATCCATTTTGGGATAGAATCGGGAAATAACAATGTTCTGAAGAAGATCAGGAAGAACATAGATAAGAACGTTGCAAAAAAGGCGGTGAAATTGGCTAACAGGACCGGTTTGCAGGTTATATGCGACTTTATTATAGGCCACCCGTTTGACACAAGAGAGACTGTTGCAGACACGTTAAATTTTGCAAGAGAGCTGAAGTCTATAGAAAAGAACGGTGGCCCGGAAGTGATAATCCATTTCAGCATTCTGGCAGTCGCTCCTGGTTCGTACATTTACGAGCATGCTGATGAGCTTGGAGTGAATGTTATATCTCCGGATATGGGCCATCATGCTTCCGAGGAGATATTGGTGGGAACGCGCCATCTGACGAGAGAGGACCTGAAAAACTTCTATTTAGAGGGGGTGAAGGTGAGTCAGGGTATGTGATTACTCGCTATAGGTGCAAAGAGGTGAAGAAGTAAAATGGAGGAACCAAAGTTTGATATTGGAAAGGACCAGCTGAAGACATTCAGCACAGTGATAGGATCGATGATCAACGGCGCTGATGAAAAAGACAGAGAAGGTTTAAGAAGATACGATGGAAGGGAGATTGAGATCAATTTTGTCGATATGGGATCGCTTGTGATCAGGATCAGGGGAAACAAGATAGCAACATACGTGGGGGAATCCAAGAAACCCAAAACTCTAATCAGGATAAACAAGCAACCGCACGAGATAATGGATGTTTATCTGCCGATGATACTGGATCCCATGAAAGATAGTCTTGAACCGATTATTAGAGAAGGAGTCTCGGTACCAAAAGTCATATTCCTTTTACCGAAACTTAGAACGGCAGCCAGAGTTGTGATTGGTGGAATGTTCAACAGAAACTTGGGGATAAAGGGATCTGTCACAACATTGATACCAATAACGAGGGTTATTTTGGCTGGTTTTTCAGTAGAACCAGAAGTGGATAGCGATTTTGTCGATCAGAGAAGAAGGGAGCGTGAAGAGTTCTTAAAGAATATGCACAGGAATAATTGATACACAATTTTTAGGAAGGCTTTGCTGGACTTTGGAACGTTAAAGAAAAGTATAAAATAGAAAACCGACAAACTTGTGATTGTATTCTATCACAGAAGGTTGATTGAGACTTTAGCTTTAGAGGAGTCGGTAGTATCAAACTCAGGGATTCACTTTCGGATATGGAAGAGTATGTTCCGGGCAAATCGATTAAAGAGGTAGCCAGGGAGTTCAACCTCAAAATGGACAAGGTTATTAAGCTCGGTTCCAACGAAAATCCTGTAGGGTTGAGTCCAAAGGTGATAGATGCAATAAGCAGTAATGTAAGGGAGATGTATATCTATCCTGAGATCTGCTCTCCGGATCTGAGACATGCTATTTCAGAGTATGTTGGATACCCGATAAACAACATAGTTATCGGAAATGGAGGAGACGGTGTTCTGGATACCATTGTCCATCTCTTTGTGGATAAAGATGACGAAGCGCTGATTCCGATACCAACATTCTCATTTTATGAACTTGTCATGAGAATCAACGGCGGAATCCCAAAATTCTTCTCGAGAAAGGACGATTTTTCAGTATCAGTAGATGATTTGATAGATTCTGTCACCAAAAGGACGAAGCTGATATTCCTCTGCTCCCCAAATAATCCATCAGGAAACGTGATGAGCGAGGAGGAAGTGCGAAAGATAGTGGAATCTGTGAACTGCATGGTCGTGGTAGACGAGGCTTACGTGGAGTTTGCAGATTACTCTCTTTCACACCTTGTAAAAGAGTACGAGAATATATTAATAGCACGTACGTTCTCAAAGGCTTTCGGTCTGGCTGGTCTGAGGATAGGATACGCGATCATCCCCGATTGGATGTTTGGCCAGTACATGAAGGTAAACCAGCCATTTGGTGTGAATCAGATGGGTGTTGTTGCCGGTATAGCGGCATTAAATGACAGAGAGCACCTGAATCGCACGATCGAACTGGTCAGAAATGGCAGGGAGTTCTTAACATCGCAGATCGCTTTTGAGGTCTATCCCTCGCAGGCAAATTTTGTACTCGTGGATCTAACTCCACTCAAGTCCAAAGATGTCTCATTAAAATTACTTAAAAGCGGGATCATCGTAAGGGACTGTTCATCTTTTAAGGGTGCAGGTGACACCTTCATCCGTATAACAGTCGGAACGAAGGAGCAGAATGAGGTGGTAGTGGACGCGATAAATAAATTGCATCCATA
>JAXHTJ010000060.1:0-13041 GCA_034190245.1 Halobacteriota archaeon
AAAGAGGATACAAAATCCTGTAAGGATAGTGGTCTGGCTATTAAAATCATTGCGGGTGTTCTATTATTTTTCCTTCTTATTAATATTGGGAGGATACTAATTCCGATAATAATACTGTGGTCCATTGGTCATTAATATCTGCCCCACCCACCCCCTATCCATCACTAAATACAAATCTTTTTTAACTATACTCCCATCTATAGAGCAAAAATGGGGATGGATTCACATGGGAATTTTTGAGCAGATATTGGGGTATTTAAATCCATTAAACACCAATCCATCAGTATACAAGAGCATTTTAGAACTGGTAATTGCCAAGATCAAAAACCCTCCCTTAATCATAAGAGCCGCAGAAAATATGGTAATGCTAAATCTATCCAGTTCATACCACTATGATTGCATAAATAAGCTTGGAACTATGTTCATTAATGAAAATATTTCATTAAGGGACTTCCCCTTCGATATTAATGCGAATATGAATATCATCGATGGCACGTTTATTAAAAGGGAAGGAAAGCTGGTTTATGGAGCAAAGAAGATTAAAAACAAACTTTTGGCAAAAGTTTGATCGAAATGTCCGACTTTCAGTCGAACTAATGGAATTTACGAGCTATTACAGGATCTTTTATTAACAGTAGAGCAATATAATGGCTTAAACTTCATTACCGATATCAAGATCATAAATCACAACAAACGCCACAAAAAAAAGCCTGAAGAGATTGTAGAGATGATAAAATGTGGAAAGATAAAAATGGATTATATACTCATTCAAAAGGTGTATTTGGCAGGGGAGTGCTGGAAACCTGTTTTTAGTAAAGAGTGAAGATCATGATGATTTCATGCCCATCTTCACGACGTCGCTTAACAGCAAGCCTGAAACAAGTATAAGGAAATATAAAGATAGATCTTCGATAGAACAGACAAATAAAGAACTTAAATCCTATTTAAATATTGAAGGGGCATATTTTACCAAAAAAGAGAGTAATTATGGATATATTTTTATGTTGTCTTTGGTGTATAATTTCATACAGTATCTGAGGTTGTATCTGGGTGAAACCAGCTTTAAAGAAGCTTTAGATGATATATCGGCGTATTTAATGTATAAAAGCCCAGCAAAATGTGTTTTTGTGGTATAAAAGGCTTTAAATCAAGTTTTTCACAAGATTGAATCTAAGAGGTTAGATAAAATAGATATTGGGTGTTGTTGTAGTATGGCGTTATTGGAAGGTGCACCGGACTGATATGAATAAATGGGGCTGTGGGTAGATGAGTATTGGAGGGGTATAATAATAGGAAGTATAAAAGGCTATGTTGGGGGTACTAAAAGCCCGATCAGTCCTGCCGAAGGTGTACGCAAGAGATTATTGGGGGGTGATCCCTTGTGACTTAAATCTTAAACTACTTCCATTGTAGATGGTGGTTTTGTTGCAATATTATAGGTGACACTGACAACACCGGGAACCTCGGTCACCATCCTATCAGCCAATTTTTCCATAGTATCGAAAGGTAACTTTGTAGGAGTGGCCGTCCTTGCATCGATACTCTCCCAGCATCTGATCTCGATCTGCAACCCGTAATCTCTCTTCCCATCCCTCATACCGGTAACTCTGTCCTGATGCAGGATTGCCATATACTGGAAAGCTCCAATTGTTGACAACTCCTCTTCAGTGATGACAGTCGCTCTTCTCACCAGCTCTATCTTCTCCTCAGTCACCTCCCCGATCACCCTTGCAACAAGTGCAGGACCAGGAAAAGGCATCCTATTATATACCGACTCCGGTAGTCCCAATGCCTCTGCAACTTTTCTTACACCGTCCTTGCGAAGCTGTATGAGGGGCTCAATAATTCTGTATCCAAATGTCTTCTCAGGATCGATACCTAGCTGCTCAAAGACGTTGTGCTGCCTCTTGATACCTGCAACAGTCTCATCTATATCAGTTAAAATCGTTCCTTGAAGGAGATATTTTGCACCACTCTCTTTTACAATTTTTCCAAAGACATCCCTGTAAAATGTCTGAGTGATGGCTTCTCTCTTCTCCTCCGGATCTGTTAAGCCTTTCAACGCTTCAAAAAATTGATCTTTTGCATCTATAAGCTCAACCGGGACTCCTAAACCCTTAAATGAGGAGACAACAGATTCAGGTTCTCCCTTTCTCATTATACCGTTATCGATGAAATATGTCTTGAGTCTATCCCCCAGGGTTCTATGGGCCAGCATAGTGACAGTTGAGGAGTCCACCCCACCAGAAAGGGCATTTATTGCCAGACCATCTCCAACTGTGGAAGAGATCTCCTCCACCTTCTCTTCTATAAACTTTCGAGGATCTAGATCCACTACCTTTATCTCTTCAGTCTTCATTTCATTACCCTACTTGAAGAGTAATCCCATCTCTAAAATATTTTTCCAAAGAGGCCTTTTTACTTTCTCCTCCTCACAAAATATGCCGTCGCGAGAAGTCCAGTGATTGTAAGAATTGCTTCAAATCCCGGTACACCACCAAATCCTGATTTCATCACATTTTCCGCTTCAATTGTTAAACTTGAAGCCCGGAATGTACCACTTACCGTTATCTTGTCGCCATCATTTATATTGATCAAACTCTCTTCATAGGCTACGGAAATGATACCTGAACCATCGTCCAATGCGAATGTGTATCCCTGGCCGTAAACGGTTTCAATGTCCCTGATCTCTCCGGAGATTATAACAGTACGCTGATCATACTTTTTAGCAAACTCCTTCAAATCATTTATAGAAGCAGCACTGACATTTGCAAATTTTGCCAGTTCTGATGCATCATTAGCCAGATCATGTGCGTATTTATAATCTCCTTCATTAAGCGCATTCTTTGCCACTTCTAATCTATCTTCTGCCTCGGTCACGTCCGCACCAAGTGATTTTTCATCATCAATTTTTAACGATACCGTATTTATTAAATTTGATACCGTCTCAATATTTATATTTTCACTTTCGTCCCCTATAGTAATGCTCGGTTCTGGATAGGCATATTTCCGTATGCGGAACCAATCTGTGTAGGATCTCATGAGAAAATGAAAATAAGTATCCTCTTGCCAGCTATTAACCTTTAAAACCCCATGCATTGGAATAGTCGGCACATTGCTTGTATGCAATGCTTCATCTTTGTAATTTATTGAGAGTTTTGCAAGATCATCTGTAACAGTAACAGTGTAAATATTATACGAGTCCCTATAATAATCGTCTCGAATCCATTCAGTTTCTGTAGATTTGCCTTTAGCCCCGGTCGATAATGTAGACCTCATGGGAGTATCACTCATTAAATTGAATACTTCCTGAAGTTGAAAGAGTGCATAATTGTCACCCCAGCTTTCTGGTCCAACACCTACACTATTGTCACAAATTCCGATCCATGCGCTCTTACCTCTATCCCTGTATGAATGAAAGAAGGTTGAGTTCCACTCCACTATCATAGGTGGGGTGAAGGAATCCTTAGTAACAATCTTAACCAGTCCTGAATTTGTGCCACAATTGTAGCATCTTCCCTCTAAGAACAACTTGCCATCAGAAACAGAAGCGTTAGTTTGACCTATGGTGACAGAGGACCATCTGCCCTCATCCAAATCGCTCTCTTCAAAATCATCAAAGAAATCAAATGTGCTGTCCCCATCATTTACCACACCTGCTTTCATGTTCCCATAATACATCCTGATCCTGACCACGCGATTCGCAGGAATCTCAGGTACTTTTACCCAGATTCTTGCATTCCTTGCTTCGGCATCATAATCTTCAATCCAATAGCTGAGCTCCATCTCATCTTTTATGAACCTTAAATCAGAGCCATCTACCTTTGCTTTATCTGGAAAATTGGATGATGCAAATTCCACTAAAACTTGATAATCACTCAAGGTTACCCCAGATTTTTCCTTTATTATGATCTCCTTATAATATCTCCAATCTCCACCACCTGAATTTGAAAGGGCGGAAGCAATACTAATTGTGGTACTGAATAACAGAAAAGCAACTATTCCAAGAACAATGACTTTAGAATTCAATTTCATATCCTTTACATTTACATTCTTTGAATATAAAGGTTAAGGCTAACTTTAGTTTTTCACGGACGTGACGGGATTCGAACCCGCGATTTGCAGCTTAGGAGGCTGCCGCCCTATCCACTAGGCCACACGCCCACTTCTATATCCCTGCTACCTATATTTATTCTTATTTATTTTAAAGTTGAATTTTTAAGTAGTTGAATTTTTAAGTTCTATGGCTTTCTCGTCGAAGAGGTCAATCTAGTATATTATATAAATTAATATATAATTTATTATATATTTTATTTTGGTTATTATATTATGTTTATAAAATCTAGTAATCATTTACGTAATTTCAAAGAAATAAGAGATTTTTCGATAAAAATTCCAGTAGAAACCGATTTTTTTAGAATGTGATTTAAATATCACATATTTTTTGCGGTAAGTTTATACTAGTTTAAGACTTAAGGAGTACCTAATGTCTCATAATGGCAAAGATAGTGAGTTAAAAAAGGTTGGTATATATGTAAGAGTTAGTACTGAAGAACAGGCAACATCTGGCATAAGCCTGGATGCACAGGTAGAAAAGTTAGAGCAGTACTGCAATTTAAATGGCTGGGATATTTTAAGAAAATATGTTGATGCAGGGCTCTCTGGAAGTACTATAGATCGCCCTGAGCTGCAGAAGATGATCGATGATTGCCGAGGTGGTCTTATAAATGTTATACTGGTGTATAAATTAGATAGGCTGAGCAGGTCGCTTAGGGATATTATCCTGACAATCGATGAACTCAGGGAATATGGGGTGGATTTTGTGAGTCTTACAGAGCAGATTGACACTACCACTGCAGTAGGTCAGCTTATGTTTCACATCATTGGGGCGTTTGCAGAATTTGAGAGGAATATCATACGTGAAAGAGTGATTTTTGGCATGGATAAAAAGGCTAAAGATGGTCATGTCCAGTATAAGGCTCCTTTTGGTTATGAATACATCGATGGTAAGCTGATAGTGGATGACGAAGAAGCCGAGATAATCAAAGATATCTACATAGCATACCTTGTAGATAAGAGTACTTATAAAGTGGCTAAAAAGTTTAGCATAAGCCAAAGACAGACTCATCGAATACTCACAAATAAAACTTATTTAGGAAAGGTGAAGTGGAAAGGTGAGGTCATAGATGGCGAGCATGAAGCGATAATAGATCAGGATACATTCAACCAAGTTACAGAAGTAATGAAGAATAAGAGAAAAAAGTGAGAGTTAAGGAATTGGCCGTAAAACATTGATAAACAGATACATCCTCAATCTCCACTCAAAGAAGTCAGATCTATGTCCTGCAAAACCTTCAAACTTACCGCCCCGCCAACAATCAGATTTGTGTAATACATCACAAACCTCCATACCAGCACAAAGATGCCTATTATCTGTAAATTTTCTGTAGGTAGCACCGTTGCGTATAACGATGCTGATCCTAACTCTGCAATCCCGCTGCCACCAGGCGCAATTGGGAGCATGACGGCCACCATCAAGATGACCTGAACCGACATCGACTGTATCCATATTGGATCGGCATCAAGACCCAACAGAACAAGTGACGGCATAATAAACAACAGTAACCAAAACGCTATTGAACACAGTATAACTACAAATAGGCTCTTCTTCTCTTCTTTAATACACCTGAAAAGACCAACACGAAAGTTGTCCATTTCAAGAACAATTCTACTTGCTATGGATTCAGACCTATCAAAAGTGATTCTACGCATCAATTCGGACTTTGAAAGACGTTCTAAATGTTGTTCAACCTTTTCTTGATGCGTCACTGCGTATAAACCCAGCACAAATCCAATAGAAAAGAGAACTCCAAGAATTGTAAAAGTTGATGAGAGCACAATATTTGGCCTTATAAGGTCTCTAAACATGAACCAGGCAAAAGGGAATGCCATTCCTATCACGAGCCCATCGAGTGATCTACAAACCAGATCCACCAATGCCGCATCTCCGATGGTCATCCCTTCCCTATTCAGTAGATAAATCCTGACAGGAGTCCCTCCAACATATGAAGGTGTTACACCGGCAGCAAACACGCCGCATAAAACTATCTTTAAGGATTGGAGCATACTTAGTTTTCTGCCAACTACGTTTGTCATAACCTGGATTCGTATCCCCCATAAGAGCCAGGTCACGACACGAACTCCAAAAGCAAGTATAAGATATTCCGGGCGGATTCTGGCAAGACTCCCAATCGTTTCATCGGTCACAGTGAGAATCAGCACAATAATTATGGCAATAATGCTCACCATAAGCGAGATCGTAAGCCATTTTATTGTCCCTCTCATCTTCACCACATATATCCTGATATCGGCGTCTCCCATGCACTCCTTATCTTCTCAATCGATATATTGATGAGGTTTTTCCCCCCATCGGATATCACCAGATCTTCACCACCTGTAACACCGATTTCATAAATGGTAATGCCGCTTTTTTGTATAGCGGCTTCAAACTCACCAATCTTCTTCTTCTCAACTTCTACGACCCATCGCGAGTTGGACTCCGAAAAGAGCTTGATGTCGAATCTCAGCTTACTTATAACCGAAAGATCGATCTCTGCCCCACACTCGCCCCCAATCAACATCTCAGAGATGCATGCTACAACACCTCCTTCTGAGACATCGTGGCATGAGGCGACAAGGCCACCACCTATCGCTGATAGTATAGCATTCATCCTATTCTTAAGTTTTACTGGGTCAACTCTTGGAACTTCACCGGAATTGATCCCTCTCAATCTCATGTATTCACTCCCACCCATCTCGATTCTCGTATCCCCGATTAGGTATAAGTGATTTTCATCTCCTTTCACATCGGTTGTGACTGATTTTCTTATATCAGGAACTATACCAACACCGAGAATCGTTGGTGTTGGCGGGATAGAACCAACAGAAGTCTCGTTATAAAAACTGACATTTCCAGATACGAATGGCACACCTATTGAACCTGCCACGTATCCAAGGCCCCTGCAGGCCTCATAAAAATCACCGAACCTATCCGGCTTTTCGGGGTTTCCGAAGTTGAGGCAATCCGCAAGCGAATGAGGGATTGCGCCAACAGCAATCAAATTCCTGCAAACTTCGTCTATCGCGCTTGCCCCGCCCCAGTAAGGATCTATCTTAAGAAATGAAGGGTTGACATCGCAAGTTAGTGCAAGACCCTTAAAAGAATCTTCCAGCGGCTTGATCACAGAAGCATCTCCGTGAGTCGGGTGGCTCAGCACTCCCTGAAGCGGTTTTATCACTGTTGCCGCTCGTACTTCGTGGTCGTATTGGCGTATGATCCATTCCTTGCTTGCAATGTTTGGCGATGAGAGTATACTCAAAAGAGTCTTGTTGTAATCTTCTGGCTCATCGAATCTAACCTCTTTTTGCCCGCCCGTTTCTTTTCCTTCTTTTATTTCACAGGGCCTAATGCATACCGGTCCCTCGGTTAAAAACTCAATGCCCATCTCAAATATCAACTGATTGTGATGCCAGATTCTCAATATTTTTTCAGGAATCACCTTACCGACAACAGTTGCATCAACATCCCATCTCTTGAATAAGTATAAAACTTCGTCGAGGTTCTTCTCATCAACGGCGAGCATAAACCGTTCCTGAGATTCTGAGACCCATATCTCCCACGGAACAAGACCCTCCTCTTTGAGCGGGACTTTATCAAGCGTAACTTCTGCACCGTACCCTCCGGCAAGTGCCATCTCTCCAATTACGCAGGATAAACCACCACCGCCAAGATCTTTCATACCATCCAAAAGTCCTCTCTCATTCGCCTCAAGGCAGGCGTGAATCAATGGCTCCTTTGTGATCGGATCGCCCAATTGAACTGCCCCTCTTGACTCTTCTTCAGATGTCTCTTTCAGTTCAGCCGATGCAAATGTAACGCCGTGTATACCGTCTCTTCCGGTCCTGCCACCAACCAGAACAAAGATATCGCCCGGTTTTTTGACGGCGCTTCTGATGATCTTATCCTTCCTTGCAACACCGACACACCCGACATTCACCAGGCAGTTCCCAACATAACCATCATCAAAATAGACCATTCCCGTTGTTGTTGGTATACCGATTCTATTCCCATAATCTCTTATTCCAGAAACCACACCCGAAAAGAGGTATTTTGGATGTTTAACACCTGCTGGAAGATCTTCTTTAAAATCCAGTGGGCCAAAAAAGAGAGGATCTATGAAAGCAACCGGTTGGGCGCCCATACAGACAACGTCCCTCACGATTCCGCCGATTCCTGTTGCAGCCCCACCATATGGTTCTATAGCGGATGGATGATTGTGAGATTCAAGTGCCACGACATAAGCATGATCTTCGTCAAATTCCACAACACCGGCATCTTCCTTTATCACAAAGATGTTCTGTGGGGCATCTATGTTGAAAATAAACTCCTTGAGGACAGGTTTTGAGCTTTTGTAACAGCAATGCTCGGACCATGCCTGTCCGATTGCTTGAAGTTCAATATCGGTCGGATTTCGATTCTTCCCTAAAAAATAATCCCTGACCCTTTTCATCTCATCCAGGCTCAGCCCTATACTCAGATCATCACTCACAGTTAAAAGCTCTTCATCATCTGCATCGCTCAAATCTATCTCGTATAGCTCAAATGGAACCTGACTTTTTTTATATGGCATAGGATGGTTCGTAGTTTGCTACGCCATCATCTTAAAAGTTATCTTATTTCCCTCTCAAAAAAATATAAAAATGTTAATGGATTGAAACAACAAGATTAAAATAATTTCATAGTATAAAAAGTGATCACAGTGGCAGAAGATAGAACAAGTTTGAGGACACCGATCGTATGTGTAATGGGTCATGTAGATCATGGAAAGACAACGTTACTCGATAGAATACGTGGAAGTTCGATCGTTGAAAAAGAGTCGGGAGCGATAACTCAGCACATCGGTGCCACCGAGATTCCGGTTGATGTTATTGAGCAGATCTGCTCATCTCTAACGAGCAAGTCGTTTAAAGTCCCGGGACTACTCTTTATTGATACACCGGGCCATCATGCCTTCACCACCCTCAGAAGCAGGGGTGGTGCCCTTGCTGATCTGGCGGTTGTGATAGTTGATATTATGGAATCTTTCCAGCCTCAGACATTCGAGGTTCTCCGAATATTGCGTAACTTCAAGACACCATTCATCGTTGCGGCAAATAAGATCGATAGGTTGCATGGTTGGTACCCGGAGCAAGATGCCCCCTTTATGCAAACCTTCAAAAATCAAAGTGAACGAGTTCAGCAGATGCTGGATGAGAAGACATACAGGATTATCGAGAAGCTCTCCGATGAGGGATTCAGCTCTGATAGATATGATAGAATTCGAGATTTTCAGAGGAATATCGGAGTCATACCTTTGAGCGCAAAGACAGGGGAGGGTATACCGGATCTCTTGATGATACTGATGGGACTTGCGCAGCGCTTTTTAGAGGATGATCTGCGTTTTCACGCGAAAGGGCCTGGAATTGGGTCTGTTCTGGAAGTTAAGGAGGAGAAGGGACTTGGACTGACACTTGATGTCATACTCTATGACGGTGAGCTCAAGAAAGGTGATACGATAGTTGTTGGAGGCAAGGCTGAACCCGTGGTTACAAAAGTCAGGGCTCTGCTCAAGCCAAATCCGCTATCCGAGCTCAGGATTGCAGATAAATTCTTGAGGGTTGATTCTGTTACCGCCGCTTCAGGTGTTAAAGTTGCCGCTCCTAACCTTGGAGATGTCCTGGCTGGATTGCCTTTACACGTTGTTAAAGAGATAGAAGAGATTGACAGTGTGGTTGAAGTGGTGAAGTCAGAGCAGGAGCTGAAGATCGAAACAGATAATGTAGGCGTCGTAATAAAGGCGGATACCATAGGTTCTTTAGAGGCACTTGCAATCGAACTCTTGAATGCCGGTGTGCCGATTAAAAAGGCAGACGTTGGCGATATATCGAAGAGAGATGTGATAGAAGCGTCTGCCATAAAAGATCCTCTGCTCTCAGCTATTCTGGGATTTAATGTGGAGATCCTGCCAGATGCAAGAGAAGAGATGCTCTCTTCAGATCTACAGGTCTTCGTCAGTGAGGTTATATATACTCTGATCGAAGATTTCGAAGAGTGGAAGAAGAAGGAGGAAGAGAGCCTATATAATGAGAGATTTGGCGATATAGTAATGCCCGGCAAGATACTGCTTCTTCCCGACTGCACTTTCAGGATCAGTAAACCAGCAGTCGTTGGTGTCGAGGTTCTTGGAGGGGAGATCAAGACTGGCCTTTCATTGATCAATAAAGACGGTTCAAGAGTTGGCCTGATAAAGGGCATCCAGGACAAGGGAGAGAACATTGGGTCGGCGGATTATAGGGCTCAGGTGGCAGTGGCAATAGATAGGGCCACGGTCGGAAGGCAGATAAAAGAGGGAGATATACTGTACGTGGAGATACCAGAAAGTGATTCAAATGTGATCGAGACAGAACTTTATGGTGACCTCTCAACGGATGCTTCAGAGGCTTTTGAAGAATTTTTAGAGATAAAGAGAAGGAACAACCCATTCTGGGGAAAATGATATTTTAGCATCTCCATCAAGAGAAATCCTTATATGAGGAAGTTTCATATAGTAGATAGTTATTAAGGTGTCAAAATGTCAGAAGAACAAGAATATGATCTGCTTCTCCCTAAACTTCCATTTGATATACTCGGTGAAGCCATGGAAGAATTCAACCTGAAACTCATCCAAGAAAAGACAGAAGTTGGTCATTTTGTCTTAAGAGGAAGTAGAGAAGAGGTTGAAAAAGCAAAAGATTTCATTTATGAAAAACTGAAGGAGACAGTAGAAAAATTGGGTGGAGAGGTATAGCCCATCTCTTTTACCATCCTCTCGTCTGTAGAAGCTCTTTTTCGCTCAGATCTCTTATGTCGACTCCTTTCATAGGTCCGCCGAGACCTTTTGAGATCTCTGCAAGCTTTTCAGCATTCTCATAATTGTTTACGGCTTCGACTATCGCCACAGCCATCTTTTGAGGATCATCAGCCTTGAATACCCCTGAGCCCACGAATATACCATCTGCGCCGAGTTTCATCATTAGAGCGGCATCTGCAGGTGTCGCAACTCCCCCTGCAGCAAAATTTACGACGGGTAATCTCTGCAACTCAACAGTCTCTTTTACAAGGTCCAGTGGCACTCTGATATTCTCGGCATAATCCTTCATCTCGTTCTCGTTCTTACCCTTAAGTTCACTCATGGTGCCAAATATCAATCGCATGTGACGAACCGCCTCTTTCACATCTCCTGTACCGGCTTCTCCCTTGGTTCTGATCATTGCGGCTCCTTCATCGATTCTGCGCAGTGCCTCACCGAGATCTCTTGCACCACATACAAAAGGAATAGTGAAATTCCTCTTTTCGACATGATACTTCTCGTCTGCTGGTGTCAGGACCTCAGATTCATCGATCATATCTACGCCCAGTGCCTCTAAAATCTCGGCCTCGACAAAATGACCTATCCTGACCTTTGCCATAACAGGGATGGTTACTGCATTCATAATATCCTCGATGACCTGTGGATCCGCCATCCTTGCTATCCCGCCAATTCTCCTGATATCGGCAGGGACAGCATGCAAAGCCATCACAGCTACAGCACCTGCCTCTTCTGCAACTATAGCTTGCTCTGGACTGGTGACATCCATTATCACTCCGCCTTTCTGCATCTTTGCAAAGCCTCGTTTCAAAAGCTCAGTGCCATGCCTCAAATCCTTTAACTCCATAGTTAATTCCTTCATCTCCTTTGCAAGTAATAAGCCTTACGCAAATTCTAGAGCTGTATCAAATTTCCTCAGATTTAAATATCCAGTTTCCTGCTGGGCATATCATCGAACAATTCATCTTCCAGCTTCATTGGTTGTCTATCTTTCATTGGGCAGTTATCGACACATGCGTAACATCGTATGCATTCGCCAGGTTCAACGGTTCCACTGCCTTCTTTCCAGATGGCTTCTTCAACGGTTCTTATCCCCATTGGACATTCTTTCTCGCATTTTAGACATTCTATGCATTTCTTAACAGGCAGCACAACCCTGCTCTTTCCAAGACTGAACCTATCAAATATCGAAAAGAGTGCACCCAGAGGGCAGAAATACTTACAGGGCGCTCTTGTATCATAGAATACCGCGATTCCAAGCATACCCAACATCAGTGCCACCGGAACAAATAACCAGGCCGTGAAACCTCCGGAGGTTGCCGGACCTGCCACCCTGTAAAATGCCCCTGCTGGACATATGTCACAGAATGCCGGCCTTTGAAGTACAAATGCCCCGATTATAAATCCGAATAGTATTCCGTATTTTATCGTTCTATCGGCCAGGAACTCAGGGAACTTCGATTTCTTCTTCTTATCTTTAAGCACACCCACGCCATCCAAAACCGTCCCAAATGGACAGATCCATGAGCAGAAAACTCTACCGAACAGCAGTGTTAAGAGAATCACACCACCCAAAACAATCACAAGTAATGGTAACCATGGCCCCATTCCGGCACTACCCCATATAAAGACAGTCTGTGTATAGAAGAACGGACAGAACCAGCTGAAGTATCCCAAGGAGAGGTTCCTGACAAATGCTATATTGGTTCCAACCCCCACCAGAATTATCAAAAGCACGGTTATTTGAGATATTCTTCGTAGTATTTGCCTATCCATCAGATCACAACCCCAGAATCCACATTAAAATCCCGGTCAACATCCCACCAATGATACCACCCATCTCCCAGGGCGGGTACCCAAACGCTATATTCAACATAACTCCCATGATAATACCAACACCAGCCATAGTAACAGGAACTTTAATATTCACCAATCACACTCACTCCAATAGATCTTAGTTGTATAATTTTTATTTGAGTTTCATCACGACGGTCTATATATTTTACTATTTGTCTTGAATTAAACGCCGGGAGGGGATTTTTGTTAATGGGTCGATCAAATGTTTGATAATGAAGGAGTATTACCTTGACTTTGT
>JAXHTJ010000061.1:0-13036 GCA_034190245.1 Halobacteriota archaeon
TTGTTATATCCATAATCACATCCCCTCTCATATATTGAAAGGGGTGATGTTTAAAAAGGGTTTGGGTGTGGGTTTTGAAAATATTTGGGTGTTTAATTTTTAATGGGGAATGTGGGTTTTATCCTATTGTGAGAAGAGAACTCAAAGAGTAGAAATAATGGGGTTTGTTTATAAGGTATGGAAGATGGGTTAAAACTTATAGATGAGGCCGATCTGGTTATTCTGACAGATGTTCCTTTCGGTCATGGTAATATAAAGAATATAGAAGCAGCGAGGATGGCTTCAAGCAAAGGTCCGTTCTTACTGATCGATGAGGCACCAATTGATCAAAGAGATTTTACTGATGGAATTGCAAGTAAAGGAATCGATGAATTTAAAAGAGGTGGTGCAATCGCCACAAAACTGAGTGAAGTTTTATCAGTTATTAACCGACTCGGACTCGGTCTCGACTAATTTTTGAACCCATTCGCTCATCTCTATACAAAACTCTGGCGCACATTCTTTGAGACAACCGATACAAGGGGCAAGCTTTTCCCCTGCCATTAGCACATTATATTTGGGTTGATCTCCGATGTACAAAATTCGGAATGTCCGTGCACCATTCGATGTTTCCCATGTCCGTTTTATCAGACCTTCGCTCTCAAGATTTTGAACTATCTTGGAGCACTTTCTGCTATCAATACCAGAACTTTTCCAAATATCGCTCTGGAGTACTCCTTCCTTACTCGATTTGATCATCTCTAAGACAATCTTCTTATCGACCATAAACCTCAACCTTTTAACGGATTGATCAACACGACATTGTTACCCCGTAGAATAACAGAACCCAGTAATTTTGATTTTTCACCATCTACAACCTCCATGGTGTTTGTCAGGTAAAGATTAAGATATTCATCTGCACCTGTTAATACTCCCTCAAGCGTATTCTTGTCTCCCTTCATCTCTACATGAACTTTTGAACCGACCAAACTCTGAACTTTTTTATTTGGGTACAACTCAATCCTCCACACTATATTAACATTCATACTTATTTAATCTTATCATTCCCCTTAAAAATCATGGGGAAAAAGAGATCAATCTGTTTTATAGATCTTGAAGTGGAGTTATTCTGGATGAGAAGAAGAGAGCTTGAGATTATCTTGGAGAAGGTTAGGCGCTTCTCGAATCCCGATGTCACTCTGGAACAATATGTTACACCTGCGCCAGTTGCGGCAGAAGTACTGCACTTTGGAAGTCTTAAAGGTGACCTTAATGGGGCGGTCTATGATTTAGGATGTGGCACGGGAATACTTGCGATCGGAGCGAAGATATTGGGTGCAAAGAAGGTTACGGGCTTTGATGTGGACTCATCGGCGATAGAGGTGGCATCAGAAAATGCAACTGATATGGGAGTTGATGTTGAGTTCATATGTTGCGATGTGAGTGAAGTGGAGGGGACTGTGAACACTGTTGTTATGAATCCCCCGTTCGGTGCACAGGTGAGAGAGAGTGACAGAAAGTTTATTAATAAAGCGATTGAGGTTGGAGATGTAGTCTACTCCATTCACAATGAGGGCAGTGAAGAATTTATAAAAAGGTTCATAAGCCCAAACATCATAACAGATAGATACATAGTGGAGTTTCCAATTAAGCGTACTTTTAAGTTTCATAAGAGTGATACAAAAGTTATAAATGTTGAAGTGTATAGGATAGAAAAGAAAAATGAAGGGCTAAAGGAGAGTTGAAATGGCAGAGGATAATTTTGTGATTCCGGGCGATTTTATAGGAACATCTGAAGAGTTCCTTCCTGGTTATGGAACATACGATGAGAAGGGTAATATCTACGCATCAACAGTAGGCATAGTTGATACCAATAAAAGGGAGAGAACTGTTGGGGTAATTCCAAAGACAAGCATTCCATCGGTTATTCAAACCGGGGATATAGTTCTAGGAAGGATTACGGATGTAAAAGATACTGTTGCTCTGGTAGACATTGCATGTATAAAAGGAAAGGAAGAGAGAGGTTTAGCAAATAACGAACAGGGTGTAGTGCATATATCAAATGTAAAGGATGCGTATGTCTCCAAATTGACTTATGAGTTTGGATACAGAGACATAATCAAAGCAAAGGTCATCGATTCGAGGAGCATGAGACTTAGCACCGTCGGCAAAGATCTCGGCGTAATAAAATCTATTTGCAGCAAATGCAGGGGAGAATTACAGCGAAAAGAGGATTCAAAAGAAGGTCTATTGGAATGCATCAAGTGCAATAGAGTCGAAACACGCAACATATCAGAAGATTATGGACAGGGTGTTTTTTAGGTGATTGAGTGGATATTAAAATACTCGAAACAGGTAAGGACGAAATTAGGTTGGAATTAGCGAGTGAAAACCACACGTTTTTAAATGCTTTAAAATCGGTACTCTTGCAGGATGATCGCGTTATAATAGCTACGTATAACATCAAATATCCAACAGCTACCCCGCCAATTTTCTATCTTCGTACAAAGGATGCAGATCCAATAGTTGTTTTAAAGAATGCAGCATCTCTTCTGATATCTCAATGCGACGAGTTCAAACGCATATTCAGTGAAAAGACTGAGATGCAATAGAAGGATTAACTTCCTGTGTTTTTTTAATAGATAGAGAGAAGAGAGGGGGTAGTGCGAGCTTTTAGAATTAGGCTCCAAGAGGTGAATAACATGGTTTTTTTATTAGGCTCTGACTACCCTTTTTTTGGCCCTCTGATAATAATCTATGTATTGACCGGACATATAAGGGTTATGGCCATAAAATCCTCAGGCTTGATCATAAGGGCTTCTTAGCTTCCTATATCGACAAGCTTAAGTTTATAAAAACTTAGCTTATAGAAGTGAGATCATGTGCGCCCAGATCATAAAAATATCTTGTGCCAATTGCGGTCATATCCAGGAGATGCCAAGACCAAACAGGGTGAAGACGAGAAGCTGTAAACTATGCGAAAAGAAGTTTAAATTGAGCCCAGACGGACACACCGAGACTGTACCGATTGTAAAGATACAGGCGTGCTTTATCGCAACAGCAGCTTATGGAACTCCTTTTGCAAAAGAGATAGATGTATTAAGAGATTTTAGAGATACCACCCTCGTGTCAAACGTACTGGGCAGGGCATTCATCAAGTTTTACTACACTGTAAGCCCACCAATTGCAAAAGTGATTGCAAGATCAGAAGTACTAAGAAAGATTGTACGGGGAATTATAAATCCGATCGTTTATATTTTGAGATAGAGTAATGCCGCCAGAAATGCCACCCGAAGATAAATCGATTTTTGCTGAGATGGGGCTTAAAGCGTTTGACATAAAGGATGAGCCTATGCCACGTGGTGCCTGGTGGTGGTGGTGGTGGCTCTTCATGTTTGATAATCCCGATGACCCTGACAGACCCCGGCAGTTGATGATTCTCTGGTCCACAAAAAATGTGAAGAAGATCGATTGCAATGACCTGCTCATCAAGCTTGACGATTCTCAGGACAGAAGTAAGCTCGATGGTGTCGTAGCTGCATGGTACTTCGATGGAGAAGAGATGCATCACAACTTCCTTCTCGAGCAGTGCTACCTGAAGGTGTCAGATACTGAACTCCTTTCGGATTCGAAGATACCTACTTCTTTCTCTGTAGATGGGGCAGTGAACAGTGTGAAGATAGGGGACGATTTTAATTTTATCTCAGAAGTAGAGGATATAAATGAGTTTACGATACCGGTAAATAATTCACATGCTTACATTGGGAGTCTCGGCTATTCCATACTGAGATTGAACCGCCTCGGCCTTAAAGGAGAGGTAAATGGAGAGCAGATTCAGGGAAGCTCTTACTTCCAGCGTGTCTTTGTGACTGCCCCTGCTGTGCCCTGGTATTGGGGTATATTCCATTTCGAAAATGGCGCTATCCTGAGCTACTTCAATCCCAACGTATTTGGAATAACAATTGCTAAAGACATTTCTTTCTTTGATGGTAAGAGGATGCATGAGATCAAAGAAGTGAAAGTGGTGAGATCTGGAGGAGATATACCCACATTTACAGTATTGGGTGAGAATGAGGATGAAAAGATGAGCTTCACTGTCAGTTCTTATTCCCATTCCTCGTGGACATTCAAGAAGAGAACGCTCGGTATCATCCCCAACAAACTCGTCTACAATGAGTATCCTGCAGTCATCTCTGATCTGAGATTTACTAACAAGAAGACAGGGGAGGAGATCACCCTGGAAGATCTTGGAAGGTCCGTGGGCAATGCGGAGCATACGACTGGGCTTCTTCTTTGAGTGAGGGGGAAATGAAGTATAAAATATCCATTAAGGATCAATTGAAGGGTGCAATTTTCCCGCTTGATAGAGTTGCTGCAATAATAATTATTGCGGGATTTTTGGAGGTTATACTAGGGATAGTTATTCTAACGGTAAATGTTGACTCTATAGTATCTGAAACATCCTACATATACACAATACTTGTTTTTACTCTTTTAACAATCTTCATGGCAGTCATACCGGTTGTTGAAGCCCTCTGCAATCACAGACTTTTTAGATTCTTCGGTGGATTTGATGGCGAATTTGAGAAGAGATTTTCTCGCGGTTTCAGATTCATCGTAATCGGAGCGATCATTGAGTTTTTGTATTTAGCGGCAAGTGGTATTATCGGTTATTTTTTTGTTGGGTATGTTGCTCGAGCTTTTGAGCCTGAATTATTAGCGCAATATTCGAACTATCTTCAGATATCGTTGAGATCTTTAAATATTCTAATTGCTATTATTCCATTATATGGTGTACTATTATTGGTATCTGCAATGAAGCATTATAACGTTGTTGACGCACCTGATAAAAAGAATCTAGAAGATAAAATGTCGATTAAAGGGGAGTTAAAAGGAGTATTTAGACCATTTAATGGCGTTATGGCAGTAATATTTGTTGCGGGATTCTTGCAGGTTATAATTGGAATTACGAGTCTTCCATATCTCCTATTAGCATTATCGATAATTTCTGCAATTATTGTAATCACAGAGACCACATCCAGATACAGAATCTTTAAATTCTTCGGTGACTTTAATGGTGAATTTGAGGGAAGGTTGTCTCATGGATTCAGGATCATAGTCACCGGTATGATAATGGGACTTTTCTATTCACAAGCCACGATCGCATTGAATTACTATCTTTATTCTGAATTGTCTCTCAACTACTTTAGGATCTTACAGCCTATCTGGCCTATTGGAAGTATTTTGATAGCAATATTTGTATTGTATGGCACACTGGTTCTGACATCCTCAATTCGGTTTTATGATGTGAAAGAGGTATAAATCAGTAGTAGAGAATATAAAATCAAGGCGAAAATGCTTCATTTTCATACCCTGTTTTGAGTGTGCATATTCTTTATATAGGTGTTCACAGGGTACTCTGAGATATGACGCCAAAGGAAGGGGTTTTTTCGGATAAAAACAATAATAATGACTATCCAGAACCATTTTTTGATGATTATTTCGATCTGTCAGAGGATACAGAGGATACTCCAGAGCCTTCTAGTCCCAACGGATCACACACACTGAGAAATTTGACAGTGATTATTATTATTGTTGGTGGATTGTTATTCTTTTTTCCCTCTCTTGAATGGGGGGAGGGTGACGCTCTTGAAATGTTTGATGATGATTTTGAAATGGTGGATGATGATTTAATACCACAGGAAGAATGGAATAAAACGTTTGGTATACCTGGTATAACTAAAGTAACAATCAATTCAGTCCCCAAAGGTTATGGTTCTGAATCAATTATACAGACATATGATGGTGGAATCGCTGTTGCTGGCTGGACAGCGACATCAAATACGACATCATTACGAAAGGGTGACTCCACCCTTGTCAATAAATTTATTTCCGATGACGATTCTTGGATTATAAAGCTTGATAAAGAGGGAAATAATGTCTGGGATAAGGTATACGAGGATAGCAATTTTAACAAAGCATATTCAATTATCCAGACATCGGATGGGGGGTTTGCCGTTGCTGGTGAGATTGCTCCGAGCATAATGGAAGAACCAAGTATAACAAAGGTAGATACGCCGATAGAATTCAAATTTATAACTTCTCAAAACCATAAAGGATCAAGCGATTTCTGGATAATAAAATATGACAAAGATGGAAACGAAGTCTGGGAAAAGACATTTAGTAGAAGCGATAATGATGGGGCCCACTCAATCATCCAGACCTCTGATGGTGGATACGCTGTTGCTGGCCGGACTGAACCACGCAAGGTCTGGATTATAAAACTCGATAATGCTGGAAACAAAGTATGGGAGAATATTTTTGGTGGAGGTGGTGGTGATAATGGGAAAATTTCAATCACCCAGACCTCTGATGGTGGATACGCTGTTGCGGACACTATCCATTCAGGTGAGGAAGGAAATTATGATGCACGGGTTGTGAAACTTGATAGGGTTGGAAAAGTGATATGGGATAAGAATTTTGGTGGAGATACCGATGATGGTGCATTTTCAATTACTTATACTTCAGATAACGGATGTGTTGTTGCGGGAATGACTGGTTCAGAAGGATCAAATGATGCCTGGATTATTAAGCTTGATGAAGGTGGAAACAAAGTATGGGATAGGATATTTGGTGGAAATGCACATGATGAAGCTCGTTCAATCGTCCGGACTTCAGATGAGGGTTACGCTGTTGCGGGCAGGACTTTTTCAAAAGGAGCAGGAGAGTCTGATGCATGGGTAATGAGACTTAATGAAGATGGTAAGATGGTGTGGGATAAAACAGTGGGTGGATATAATTTGGATTATGCATATTCAATCATACAGACTTCAGATGAAGGGTATGCTGTTGCTGGCCTTAGTAGATCATTTAAACCAAAAGGTGTATGGGTAATAAAATTAGAACCTGATCCTTGAACGACATAGGTACCCTTTTTGCCTCATCAATCAATTTACGATCGATATCGATCCCCACAACTTTACCACTTGCCCTCTTTCTTATGTCCAAGGTTACTGCTCCAGAGCCCCAGCCAACATCTAAAATAACTTTTCGGTTTCCAAGGTCTACCTTTCAGGGTTGATAAAAGTTGAATGTCCCCTGTACATCCGTTTCAAACCACCACATTTCTCAATGTGCCAATATTCTCTATCGTGAGTTCGAGCTCATCTCCGGATTTGAGGAATTTTGGGGGTTTATGCCTGAATCCAACCCCTCCTGGCGTACCGGTCCCTATGATATCACCCGGCTCTAAAGTTACAGATTTAGAGATGTAAGAGACGGTCTTATAAACACCAAAGTTCATTTTACTTGTGTTGGAACTCTGCTTTAATTCGCCATTCAACCTGCACTCTATCTTCAAGTTATCAGGATCTCCTATCTGGTCCTTGGTGGTGATCCAAGGTCCGATTGGAGCAAAAGTATCAAAGCTTTTACTCCTGAAGAACTGCTTATCTTTTTCTTGAATGTCCCTTGCTGTTACATCATTCAATATAGTAAATCCGAGAACATACTCATTTGCTTCTTCTTTTGAGATATGACGACATCTTTTACCCATTATGATCGCAAGCTCTGTCTCATAATCTGTTAACTTTGTTGGCACCTTTATCTCTTCGTTTGGGCCGATTATGGCCGTAGGTGATTTGGAGAAGAGCATCGGCTCCTTCGGAGGAGGTAGGCCCAATTCCTCTGCATGATCTTTGTAATTCAGTCCCAGACAGATGATCTTTGGTGGTCTTGGGATGGGGGGTAGGAACTCAATCTCCCCAAATGTAACAAAGCTGGCACTCTCTACGTTCTCCACAACCTCTTTAGCAATTTCTATCGATCTTGGATAGCGCTCAAGAAGTGTATAAATGCTGTCCAAACCGCCTGGACCTAGATCTACAACATATTCATCTTCAATTACCACACCAAGCTTCAATTCACCGGATTTCACAAATCTTGAAATCTTCATCAGATCACCAATCTTATCTTCTAATATAGAACATAAATAGAATATAAAATAACTAACCTTGACCTAAGTAGTCTAAAACAGCGTTTGTTTCTTCATGCCTTCTCAATCTTGATGTTATCCCGTTTCCCAGTCTTAAGATAAATTCCAGCCCTATTATGGAGAATAAATAATAGATAATAGACTTCCACGATTCTTGAACCATCATGACTTTCTCTGATGTGACCGATAGGGAGAAATAGGTGCTGTCTACCAGGAATACACCAAGGAGAGCCAGTGGGAGCATCTTCGCCAGATCTCTAGATAGGTCTTCATTGTAATATGAAGTCATTCTAATGGCAGAAACAACTGCCATTGATATGAGCATGATATTTGATACTTCCTGGTCTTTTGCAAGAAGTAATAATAAGGCTGATAAGAACAAAAACCCGGAGAAAGCGACCAAGGGAAATAGAATGATGTATTTGAAAATGTAGAGCAATGCACCACCGAATGAAACTTTTATAGTACCTTCTTCTTCAACGTATTTGTCGTACTTGAGCCTGAAGATATCCTTTTTAGCGAGGAATCTGTAGAATTTGAATATAAACACCGAATAGATTGCTATTCCTATCGCAAATACCGCAAAAGGCTTCAAGGTCACATATGCATCAGGAAGTGATATTCCATAACAATTCACTATTGAGAGAATACTCATATTTATAACTCTTTCAAATGAACAAATATAAATCTAAAATGGACATAATAATCTTAACAATGATCATAGCATCCCGGCGGCTATTCCCATTTCAATCCCAACCTTTAAGTTTTAATATTTTAAATGATTCAGGGGATGTCAAAGAGTAGCAAAGAAGAAGAAGATGATTCTGATCCGAAGTTTTTAGAATATGATCTGGAGGAGTTGTATGAGTTGCTGGGATCTTTTTCTCAGACCGTATTTCTTATATTGACTCATACTCGAGATCATAAAAAGCATATAAATGTTGATAGCACAAGGGATGATTATGTCGCTCTTGGTAGAAGGCAGTATGGTAAATATTGCGAAGAAGTAAAAGAAGAGATCTGTAAAGAATGGGTGGAGGAGAAAGAGAATTTCAGTGACCCACAAGAAGCCTATTGCAACATAATGAGGATTATATCAAAGACGGACATTCCAGAATACGCCGGGGGTGTAGTCGGGGCAATAATTGTCAAGGTGGGTCTTTATGATTTTTGTAAAAATGCAGTTTAGTGACGTATGAATGTAACTTTATTAGAGATTTTATACCAGTTCTACCCTCTGACCTTTGACAACCACCCTATGGGACCTGCCTGAAATTCCTTTAAGAAACGCTGGAGTTATATCCAGGGTCCTGCAAAGATTGCTGACAGATCTTTTGCCACTTTCAACCTCCCTTGCAATTACGTCAGCTATCTCATTCACCTCTTGTTCATCCATTGATGCAATCATGATGATATCGCCAAAATCCTGAAAAGAGCACTGGAAGTTAGACATGATCCTTGAATAAGATGAATGATACTCTTTATCCGGTGTTTCACCCGGACTCGGTGTCCCCCATCTACTCTCCAGTAAACCTCCCTGTCTCAACAGGTCAAGACTCTCGCCGACGTTAAAACCCAGAATATCTCCGAGTTCCTTTTCAGTCCTCCATTTCTCGGATAGCTCATCAAATACCCTTTTCACCTTTTTTGATTCAAAAGTCTGAATCAGTGGGACCAAATCGGCAGGATCGTTAATAATTCTTGTTCTTTTTGCCATGGATCACATCTATATTTTACCTTAAGACCAATAAACGTTTTGGATGTAATTTTCCAACAGCAAATTGATATCTACTTCACTACCCCACCCTCGTCCGCTGAAGAGACCATTGCAGCGTATTTTAAGAGATACCCCGTCAATTTACGATCAGGTGGCCTCCAGCTCTTCTTCCTCTCTTCCATCTCTTCTGGCGTAAGTTTTACATTAACGCTCTTCGCAGGTATGTCAATCGAGATTGTGTCACCGTCTTTCAACAATCCTATTGTGCCACCTTCGATCGCCTCCGGTGTAACATGCCCGATACAGGGCCCCCTCGTCGCTCCTGAGAACCTTCCATCAGTGATCAAGGCCACGGATTTGTAACCCATTCCTGCTATAGCAGCGGTTGGGCCAAGCATCTCAGGCATACCAGGTGCCCCTTTCAATCCAACATATCTTATCACGAGGACCTCGCCTTCACTCACCTTTCCGTCCAGGATAAAGTTGATCAGATCATCTTCACAGTCAAAGACCTTCGCAGGACCTTCATGTGTTAGCATATCATCGCTCACTGCTATACTTTTTATGACCGAACCACCCTCTGCAAGGTTACCAAACATTACGGTTATCCCGCCTGTTTTGTGCACAGGCGCATCAAGTGGCCTTATCACCGACTCGTCAACCAAGTCCACTTCATCCGCAATTTCAAATATGGTCTTGCCTGATATTGTTCTTTCATCACTTAAGATAGATTTCGCCTGTTTCAAAACCGCGGGAACTCCCCCTGCAACATCAACATCTTTCATAGTGTGTGGGCCACTCGGATCTATAGAACATATATGCGGCGTAGAGTCGCTGATTCTATCAAAATCACTTAATGAAATATCAATTCCGGCCTCTTTTGATATTGCAAGTATATGTAAAACAGTATTTGTAGAACCACCCATCAGCATGTCTGCAATTATCGCATTACTTAAAGACCCCTTCGTTATAAAATCGAGTGGTTTCAGATCCTCCCGGACAGCTTCGACAACACGATTTCCACTCAATTTTGTTATCCGTCTCTTCCTGGCACTGACGGCAGAAGCAGTAGCACATCCCGGTAGAGATAGCCCCAGCACCTCTGTCAGACAGGACATGGTGTTAGCCGTGTAAAGGCCCTGACAACTTCCGCAACTCGCCGCAGATAGATCTTCAATCCTACGAACATCGTCCTCGCTCAAATCGCCCCTTTCTGCCCTTCCAACTGCCTCAAAAGCTGTCGATATCGTGATATTATCCCCACCTATCACCTCGGATAGCATAGGTCCACCTGTAACTACTATCGAGGGTATATTAAGCCTGAGAAGGGCCATAATCATCCCTGGAATTATCTTATCACAACTGCACAAGAGCACCAGACCATCGAACTGGTGGGCCTCCACCATCGACTCAACAGAGTCGGCAATGAGTTCACGAGAAGGGAGCGAATACTTCATCCCCCCATGGCCCATTGCGATTCCATCGCAAATGCCTATGCAACCGAACTCAAACGGAACACCACCTGCCTCGTAAATGCCTGCCTTAACAAAACTCGCAAGTTCCCTCAGGTTCGTATGACCCGGTATTATGTCATTCCAGGAATTTGCAACCCCTATAAATGGGCGATCTATCTCTCTGTCAGTGATACCAGTGGCCTTCAAAAGAGCTCTGTGTGGTATGCACTTATTCCCTCTTTTTATCGTGTCGCTTCTCATCTTTACACCAACATTAACTAAATGATGAATCTCCATATATAAAATCATATATAAAAATACCTAACATTAACTATCGGAGCAAGTGAGGTTTACAATGGAGGCAGAAGTTGTTATAAATCTGAAAAAAGGGGTTAGTGATCCCGAAGGTGCGCAAACAAAGAAGGCGCTGAATCTACTGGGATTTGAGAATGTGAGAGAGGTGAAATCGGTGAAGGCATTCAGGATATACCTGGACGAGGAAGATGAAGAAGCTGCCAGGGCCGAGCTTGAAAATATCTGTAAAAGATTACTTGCAAACCCCGTGATTCATGAATACGCAATAAAGATAGATGCCGTGTAAAGTTATTTTGATTTATATGTAGGGTTTATGTTACTGGCATTCGAACTGTCGGGAGAGCATGATACTTTACCGAGGGCAGAGGTACTTGCCTGCTTTGAAGCCTTGGGCATAGATTATGAAGAGAAACGGTTCTTTAATCAACTTCTGATAGTAGAAACAGATGGTTTCGAGGGAGAACCTTTCTCGAAGCGTCTAGCTATGAGCCGCCATATCTTTGAGGTTCTGGGAATCTGTGAGGCAGAGAAAGAGACGATTCTCAAGATGGTGGATGAATTGAAGGTCGGCTTTGGCAAGGGACTGAGCTTTGGCGTTCGAGTCAAGGTGAAAGATAGCGGATTGAGCTCAACAGACCTGGAAAGATCAATTGGCGAGGCAATTCATAGAAAAGGGTATCAAGTCAATCTAAAGACCCCGGGGAAAATTTTTAGGGGGGTGATAAATGGCGACCTCTGCGTTTTTGGGCTGCTCCTCTCTTCAGTTGACAGGGGCAGGTTTGAAGCTCGCCTTCCACATCTTCGCCCCTTCTTCTTTCCCGGTGTCCTTCTGCCGAGAATAGCCCGCACCCTTGTGAACTTATCCCGGGTCAGGAGTGGAGATGCATTATTTGACCCTTTCTGTGGTACAGGAGGGATACTTATCGAGGGCGGATATGTAGGGGCAGAGCTTTTTGGCGGAGATGTTCAGCAGAAGATGGTCGCCGGTTCAAGAACCAATCTAATGCACTATGGTCTGGATGCCCGCCTGATCGTTGGGGATGCCATGAGGGTGCCATTGAAGGACGATAGCATGGATGCAGTCGTTATTGACCCTCCTTACGGACGATCTGCGATAGTAAAAGCAAGATCTATAGAAGAGCTATACAGACAAACACTGAGGGAAGTGCATCGAGTGCTTAAAGAAGGGAGGCGACTGGTAATTGTTTCTGATTTTTCATTTGATGAGCAGATTGAAGAAGGTTTTGAGATCGAGGAAAGGCATAGCTACAGGGTCCATAAGAGCATGACAAGACATATCACAGTACTTGTAAAGAGTTCCATGAATGCCATACCCGTTTGAAATCAGGGCGTTGAGAACCTTTTGCAATCTGTGTTTGCCTCTGGAGGTAAGTGCACTAAGAGCTTCCCGATCTTCCTTCGTAAGTGTCACAATATACTTTTTCATCTTCAATCCGCCAATGTATATTATGGTGGAAATATGTTATATAGTTTGCGACATTATGTTGTTGACGAGACACTAGTTTTGATCTCTTATCTGGAAATTTGGCTTTAAAATCTGTTTGGATTGCTCGCTTG
>JAXHTJ010000062.1:0-13002 GCA_034190245.1 Halobacteriota archaeon
AAAAAGACTCGTGGGTGGGTGCAGTGAAAATATCATTAAACTCCCCTAAAAAAGCCCCAGGATTATCTGGTATCTTTACAAGCTTGAACATATCGTCCCCTCAAATTCTATGACGTGAACTCACGTCAAAGAGTTTTTATAGGAAGATGTATTAAAAAGTTAGCGAGTGGAGTGAGTTATTTGGTTATTTTTCACACCCTCCTCCTCAAAATCAGTATTACGGCAATTATTGCGGCTGAGCTTATCGCGGTGAAGATTTCGAATCCGGGGGTGGAGGTTCCAGTGGCTCCCTCTTCACCTTCTATTTTTACAAGAACGGCGTCATAATGGCCCTCACCTAAGCTGCCTATTGGTTTTAGGGCCGTAAAGACATATCCTCCGTCTGTGGTCTGCTGGATCGTGGAAGTTTCTTCAATGACCATCACCCCTTCCGGGATGTTGAATTCATAATCAAATAAGTATTCACATCCAAATGTCTTAATCCACTCCTCATTTCCGTTTGAATCGGTTTTGATCAGCCAGATACCATGTCTTATTGTGAAATTATCCATATCATCACCCATTGGATCAGGCCAAGAGGTGTCATAACTGGATATGAGTATATATCCTCCGTCTGTGGTCTGCTGAACAGAATAAGCGTCATCATTATTATCTGTATCTGAATCCCCAAATGTCCTGTTCCACTCCTCAACGCCGTTTGAATCGGCCTTTAGAAGCCATGCGTCAAGCCCTTGAGAGCCTGCAAGGATGTATCCCCCATCCGAGGACTGCTGGACAGAACGGCTTCTTTCACCGCCGGTTCCTCCAAATGTCCTGTTCCACTCTTCGACGCCCTTTAAATCTGTCTTTATAAGCCATGCATCAGACCACCATGATGGGCCGTAGGAGTATGTATCGCCCCCGAGTATATACCCTCCATCTGTAGTCTGTTGAACCGAGTAACCAGAATCAATACTCTCCCCTCCAAATGTCCTGTTCCACTGCTCATTGCCATCTGCATCTGTCTTAATAAGCCAGGCGTCATCCCATCCAGCTCCATAAGAACTTGTATCTCCGGCAAGTATATATCCACCGTCTGAGATCTGAAGGGCAGTGTGAGCAACGTCAGTGCCCCATCCGCCAAATGTCTTATTCCACTCTTCACTACCATTTCCATCTGTCTTTATCAACCAGGCATCAGTGCCTATGGCCTCGAATGAGTTTGTTTCACCTGCAATTATATACCCTCCATCAGATGTCTGCAGAACTGAATAAATATAGTCATTACCTTTTCCCCCATATGTTTTGTTCCACTCCTCTGAAGGAACTGCTGTGGCTGATACGCCTGCAAAAAGCAAAATTGCTATTGCCGCAGTCACACCCAATGTAATAATTTTTGGTCTGAAAGTTAATGATAATCTTCTGTTAACCATAAAATCACCTGATTTTGTTTTGTAACGATTTAATGCTTGATAAATGCATCTATTATGTTTTAGCGAAAAACTGCCTGTTCCACTCTTCCGTCATGAAACGATTTTAAAGGCAATCATTACCGCTGAAACTATTGTGGTGAAAACCTCCTCACGGCAGATCAATCACCCACCCACCCTTAAAATCAGGCTCCCTCTTTAACCATCCTCAAACGCTTGCCTCATCGTGACGAACATTGACCCCTTTAAAGATGTATTCGTAACTTACTTGTACATCCGATGAGAAGATAGAAACGGCAGTCTTGCGGTGAAGATAGAGGGATGTGAAGAATGGTATATGAGTTTATTGATAGGGGAGATATCAAAAAGATCTTCTGGAAGATGCTGTACTTGATAAACTCAGAAAGTTATCAACTTGAAAGCGAGTTGCAGCAGGAGTACAATGAGAGCAGAGAACCGATCGTGATGACCATCTTTGATCCTGATACGGGTAATACAAGAGACATTCTACCTGAGGAGGTGCTCGAGTACTTCCCGACGAGTTTTGTCGAGATGTATGCGATAAACGTAGCAACAGCCCAGCCAGAGGAAGGTGACTGGGATTACACATATGGTGGGAGACTTGCCCTTGCAGACCAGCTCGATAAAGCAATCGAGATGCTGAAGAAGTATCCTGACACCAGAAAAGCCGTCTGCACACTGAGACTCCCGGAAGATATCGATATGCAAAACCCGCCATGTATGACCGTCTTAGACTTCAAGATTCGGGATGGGTTGAATTCTTTTGCATGGTTGAGATCGAATGATGCGATATTTGGTTGGCCAAACAATTATATGGAAGTACTGTATACTTCCTATAGGGTGGCAAGTGAAGTGGGAGTCCCCCTACGAAAGGTCTCGACTATGTCGCAGTCTATGCATTATTACGTGAGAAGTCAGAATATTGTTGATATGGCAGAGGGGAAGCTAACCGACGAGGAGAAGCTTGAGATCAATCGCATGATTAAAGGATAGTGGTTTTTAGCCCTGGTCCAGAAGGTGGCTGAATTTGAAACTCAGCAAGATGTTCAATCCATCGAAAGTGGTCGTAGCAGGAGCTTCTCGTACGAGAGATAAGATCGGTTATGAGGTACTAAGGAGCCTGATTGAATCAGGATTTAGAGGTGAGATATACCCTGTCAATCCAAAGACAAACAAGATAATCGGGCTAAAATGTTACCCCAATGTTACAGAGATACCTGATAATGCTGACCTTGCAATCATTGTGGTCCCCGCAGAATCGGCTTTAGAGGTAGCAGAGGATTGTGGTGAAAGGAATATCGATAACCTCATTACAATAAGTGCCGGTTTCAAAGAGACAGGGCCTGAGGGCGCCGAGCTGGAAGGAGAATTGGTTGATATATGTAAAAGGTATCGAATGGGTCTTTTGGGCCCGAATTGCGTGGGGCTTGTTGACACTTACAGTCCAATCAATGCTTCCTTTTCCCCATGTATGCCACTTAAAGGCGATATATCTTTTATATCTCAATCTGGGGCACTTGGCACAGCTATCTTGGAATGGTCTTTAAAAGAGGGGATCGGCTTCAGCAAATTCATAAGCCTCGGAAATAAGGCTGATCTGGACGAAACCGACTTCATAGAAGCGCTCAGTCATGACCCCCATACTCGTGTGATACTTGCTTATGTTGAGAATATAAAGAGGGGGCGTGAATTTTTAAAAGTCGCTTATAGAACAACTCGCAAAAAACCTGTTGTGCTGCTAAAATCGGGCGTATCTGAATCAGGAGCAAGAGCTGCATCATCACACACCGGATCGATAGCGGGCCATGACATCTCTTACAGCTCTGCTTTTCTACAGACAGGTGTTATAAGGGTCCATTCAATTGAAGAGCTATTCGACCACGCACTCGTATTTTCAACACAACCCATACCAAAAAAAGATAGTGTTGCAATAGTGACTAATGCAGGAGGTCCTGGTATAATTGCAACCGATGCTTGCGAGGCGTACGGACTCAAGCTTGCAAGTTTTGGTATGGAGACGATCGAAAAGCTCAGAGCAAAGCTACCTTCAAACGCCAGCATTTACAACCCGGTAGACGTCCTTGGTGACGCCAAGTCGGACCGATTCGAAGTTGCACTCGACACCGTGATGGAAGATGATGACGTTGGCATAGTCCTCTTGATAATGACGCCACAGATAGTAACAGAGCCCAAAAAGACGGTCAGGATGCTATTTGAGTTGCAACATAATTTTCCGGACAAACCGATTATAGCCTCACTTATGGGTGGGGATAGCTTCTACGAGAGTGGTAATATCCTCTCTTCCCGTGGTATCCCGTGCTATCCATTCGCCGATAGAGCCATTGAATCGATATCTGCCCTTGTCAGATATTCTAAAATTTTAGAGAAACCAGGTAAACTTAACATCCCGAGGTTTCATACAGATAAACGTTCTGTCAGAAAGATCATGGAAAAGGCCTTAACTGAAGGTAGAAGTGTGCTTTTAGGTCATGAAACCACGGCAATTGCAAGCGCTTATGGGATAAACGTGCCAGCGACAAAGCTTGCTACAACCCAGGACGAAGCGTTAGAGATGGCTGATGAGATCGGTTATCCGGTTACTGTTAAGATCTCATCCCCACACATAATACATAAAACAGACATCGGCGGGGTGAAAGTTGGTATAAGTTCTCCTGAAGAGCTGAAGATCGCCAGATCGGAGGTGCTCAGCAATGCAAGAAGAATGATACCATCAGCAGATATTTATGGTATTGAGATCCAGGAGGTCATACAAAAAGGCATGGAGCTTATTGTGGGCATGAGCAGGGACCCTCAATTCGGTCCTTTGATGATGTTTGGCATGGGTGGGATCTATGTCAATTTCTTGAAAGATGTCTCTTTTCGTCTTGCCCCGATGACTGAGGAAACAGCGCAAGAGATGATTTATGAGACGAAAGCGTCCAGTCTTCTCAGAGGTGTTCGTGGAGAAGGAGAGTATGACATAGACGCAGTCGTAGATACAATTCTTCGAATTGCCCAGTTATCACTCGAGTTTAAAGGGGTCCTGGAGCTGGATATAAATCCCCTAGTTGTGTACCTAAAAGGGGAGGGAATCATCGCTTTAGATGTTAAAATTACGATACATAAGGAGGAGTAAAATGGTCAAGAGTTTGTTTGTGATCTCAGATGGTATAGGCCGAGGAAAAACACTTTTATCCCTTGGTATTGCACTGAGATTTAAAAATGAGGGATACAAGGTCGGTTTTTTCAAACCTGTGGCCACTGAGATGAGGATAGAAGATGGGGTGCCTATGGACGAAGATGTCGAGCTTATGAAAGATGTACTATGTCTGGACTCATCCACTGAAGATTTGGCTCCGCTTGTGATAGGTTATGATTTTCTGGAGGAGCTTTCAACACAGTCTAAAAAGGATGTCGAAGATAAGCTCGATAGGGCATTTAAAAAGGTAGCAGATGACGTGGATATCCTTGTAATGGAGGGAGCACAAACCCCGGATACTCTCTCTTTTATGGGACTATCATCGATCACACTTGCAAAAAAGTTCAAATCGAGACTGATCATCGTATCGAGAGGTGAGAGCGATCATGTAGTTGATAACGTGGTAAATCAAAAACACATGGCCGATTGTATAGGCTGTAACCTCATGGGATGTGTCTTAAACAACGTACCTCAACGATTGATTGCAAGAACAAATAGATATATTGTTCCACCCCTCAAGGAAAATGGGATAGATGTCCTTGGAATCATCCCTGAGGATATCACTTTAGTCTCACCAACTGTGGCGGAAGTTTGCGATGTTATGGGCGGAGAAGTACTGGAGGGTAAAGATCACCTGGACAGATTGATTGTAGGTAGCTACATCGGCGCGGCGTCCATAGGGGGTGCACAGCAGTATTACCATGATATGCAAAATAAAGCTTTGATAACGGGTGGTGATAGGGCTGACATGGCGATAGCTGGAATAGAAGCCGGTATCTCCCTTCTGATTCTTACAGCCAATCTCTATCCATCTCAGGGTGTTCTTACCATGGCCCGCAAAAAAGGGGTTCCTGTCCTTCTTGTTCCCTACGATACCTTCACAACGGTCAAGAGACTTGATGTCGTCACCGGTAGAGTGAAATCATGGGATAAAAAAAAGATTGAACTGTGCGAGCAGAAGATCTCCGAATTTATTGACTGGAAAGGCATGCTTGATAGATTGTGAAAGCGAAAGCCTTATAAAACGCCAGATACGACTCTGATTCAATGAAACTTGGTATCTATTTATGCAGTTGTAATAACACGATAGATATCGATTTTAAGAAGCTGAAGAGGTGCTACCAGAAAGATGTGGACGCTTTTGTTGTTCATGACAGGCTATGTCAGAGCGGACTGGACTACATAGCGGGTGATGTAAAGAGATGGAAGCTCGATACTGCCATAATAGGATGCACTGCAAAAAACGATATCTTTGAGGGTATCTTTGATGGCAATATTCTCTTTTTAAATCTCAGGGAGCAATGTGGCTGGGTTCATGAGAAGAGAGAGGCGACAGAGAAAGCAAAATCCATGATTAAAAGGGTGATGCGAAGTATCGACTCGGAGATATACACTGAGGAATATGATGTGGATGTTGGTGATGAAGTGCTCGTGTTAGGCGATTATGGCGCTCTGGATATCGCAAACAGCCTATCAGAGATATCAAATGTCACCCTTATATTGTCAGATATAGATCCCGAGTCGGTGATGGAAGCTCACGAGATCAAGATCGATCTCGGACGTGTCAAGGAGGTCTATGGAAATATCGGAGATTTCAAGGTCGAGATAGAGTGCGATATAGACGCAGAGAAGTGCATATCCTGTGGACTCTGCGTGGAGGAATGCCCTCTTGATGCAATAAAACAGAATATTGTCTATAAAATAGATGAAAGCTGCGATAGATGTGAAAGATGTATCAAGGTATGTCCGACAGGGGCCATCGATTTCAACGGCACTAAAATGATATCGACGGGCCAGATACTGGTGATGGATGATAGATGGGATCACACCACCCAATTCGGAGTTTATATTGCAGGAGAAGAGGATGCTTCCCCTGAAGTTTTATCTCTCGCCCTTAATATCGGAAAGACGAGAAAGAGCAAATTTCTGGATGTTGATCTTGAGCTATGTGCAAGCGGTGATAGTGGATATTCAGGTTGTAATCTCTGTTTAGCGTGTCCTTATGATGCAGTTTCATTAAAGGATGGTCATGTCAGCTTCAATGAGGTTGCATGCAATGGATGTGGTTTTTGCACCTCAATATGCCCCCTTACACTCCCCAAATTGCGAGAATATCCACAAGAACTTCTTTATTCTCAGATGGACGATCTATTGGATGCCGATCTCAGGCCAAAGGTCATCCTATTCACCAGTTATGATGAAGGCCTTATGATGCTGGACTTTATCGGTAGAAGGAAAGTACAGTACCCCCCGGTACTACCAATCTTTGTTCCATCGATCGGTTTTGTATCCGAGGCTCACATATTGAAAGCATTTGATCTTGGAGCGGATGGCGTGGTGCTGCTCGGCCAGAAGAACGAGAATATAGGCGACACTGTTGTAAACACTGTTGTAAGTTTTTCTGAGACGGTCCTCGAAAATTTCGGACTCGGTGGGAGGATTCTTTCGCTTGAATTTGAAGATGCGGAAAAATTCGCAGGTGATGTCAGGGAGTTCTATGAGCGATTAAAGCCTTCTCCGATTAGAAGAGACTCTACGAAGGATAAAAATGATCTGGAGCTGAACTTAGGTTTATATAGATACGGTAAAAGAGACGTCATACTGGATGCAGTAAGAAGCATCTCTTTAAAGACCGGTTTATCCCCTGATACAACCGTAAAGATCGATGAGAAAATTCCATTTAGAGATGTTTTTATAGACGAATCCTGCACGATCTGTGACGCATGCAAGGGAATCTGCAAGACTGAAGCGCTGAGAAAAGATATGGATAGGATCAACTTCGCATACGGATATTGCATAGCATGTGGCCTCTGCGAAGAGATCTGTCCGGAAGATGCGATAAAACTGAGTAGTGTACTTGACTTTGCAAAGCTACTCGATCTGGAAGGTGAAAGCGAGAGTCTGGTAGAATCCGAGATGGTGGAATGCAAGAAGTGTGGTAGACCTTACATCACCAGATCAGCTCTTGATAGGATGTCGGATATTATAGGAGAAACCGGTGGCGGGGAATTTAGCGTTGAGGGACATCTCGATCTACTCGGTTACTGTGAAGATTGCAGACCGCTGATAGCACTGAAAAAGATGAAGGAGGAGACATGAGCGAGATTGAGGAAATTCTGGAATTCAGAAAGGGCTTATATGCATTCTTATATCGAATGTATCTCGAGGAGCCGCCCCGAAAGCTGGTAGAAGATCTCGTGAGCAATAAGTTCCCATTTTTGGATCTGGAGTCGTTGAATGAAGAGATTTCTGAAGGGTTAGAGATTCTCAAGAGCTATGGGAAGGGGAAGAACGTTGACGAGATTTACGAGGATCTTGTGGATGAATATACACTCTTATTTGTAGGGCCGTACAGACTCCCGGTCCCGCCTTACGAGTCGATCTGGGTTGACGGGAAGATGGCGGGGGAATCTCTACTCAGGTTGAAGGAAGATTACAGGAGAGCTGGTATAAGTAAATCGAGATCCTATCCTGAACCCGAAGATCACATCGCATTTGAACTCAAATTTATGCACCACCTCTGTGAAGAAGAACTTGCAACAGAAGATGATGAAGAACTCTTGAAATATCTACAGATGCAGAACGATTTTTTAAGCGACCATCTGATGAACTGGGCTCCTGATTTTTGCGATGCGATGGTAGAATACGAATCATCCGATTTCTACAAGTGCATTGCAAAGATAACAAAAGGGTTCTTGAATATGGATGCCAAAGTTGTAAAAGAGTTGATTGAAGAATAAATAATAAATATAAAAAAGGGGGTGAACCCCTTTACCTGTTTCTTCTCTGTACAAGATATGCCACTGCAAGCAGTCCAGCTATTGCAAACACTGCCTCAAACCCGGGCGTCTCCTCTTCTTCTCCCATTGTTGGTGTTGGTGGCGCTGTTGTAGGCTCAGTTGGCGGTGTTGTCGTAGTTATTGGCGGTGGTGCTTCACCCTCGTATATCACCCGGCCAGGTCCATCAGAATCGTGACACTCATAGCATACACTTTCTGGAACCAATGCTTTGAGTGTTGGTAATGGATCATCCACCATGTGACACTTCGTGCAAGAATAGCTCAATGTTTCCACATGCGTGATGTGGAATTTACTTACACTGGCTGTGGTTCCATCCTGCAACACATCATTGGCGTGACACCCTTTACAATCAGGGCTTTCTGGTAATGTTATACCTTTAGAGACATGAACATCTCTGAGAGTCTCGGCATATACCGGACCAACAAAACCCATTGCGACGATCAGTATCATCGCAACTGTCAGGGCCATAGATACTCTTCTACTCATCTCATCACCTCAAATCTTCCCTTTAAGGTACACATCCGGATCTGTCACAGCCGCAAGCTTGCTTGCACCTACTCTTGTAGCCTCTGCATCAATATCTGACTCGGATTTTCCGACAAATACGGCACCAGTGGCACAGAAGCTTCCACATGCAGGTCTGAGTCCATCGTCTATCCTCTCAACGCAGTACGTACACTTGTCCATCTTGGCGCCTTCCTCTTTGAACTGAGGAGCCCCGAATGGGCAGACCATTCTGCAGTATCTGCATCCAATGCACTTGTTCTTGTCAACCAGCACTATCCCATCCGATCTCTTGCTGATTGCATCGGCGGGACAGACCTTTTCGCAGGCCGGCAGGTTACAGTGCATGCATGGAACTGGTATATTCCTCTCTCCTGGAACACCCACATCGACTTTAATTATCCTGATCCTCTCTATCACTTCAGGAACCTGGTTTGTGTCCTTGCAAGCAACCCAGCATCCACCACAGTCGATACATTTCTCGATATCTATTACGAACTTCATCTCATCACCTCACACCTTATACACCTTACAAAGGCATACCTTCGTCTCCTGCATATTCGTACTTCTGTCGTAACCATCGGCTGTGATTATGTTCACTGAATCACCAAGTGCGAGTTCTGCAGTTCCTGGTGGATACCTGTCCTCATATGATTTACCCTGGAACCACCCTGCCCAGTGGTATGGCACAAAGACCGTCTTTTCGTTTACTCTTTCAGTTAAATTGGCTCTGACTTTGATCTTTCCTCTCAGTGTCTCGACCCAGACATAGTCCCAATGCTTGATACCCAGATCTGTAGCAGTTTTTGGATTTATCTCGACATAGTTCTCAGGTTGAAGTTCCACAAGATACTTGGATGATCTAGTCTCTGCTCCACCACCCATATGCTCGACCTGCCTGCCTGAGGAGAGTATAAGCGGATAATCATTTACCAACCATTTCCTCTCTTGCTGTGCACTTCCGAATTGACATGCAACCCTGTAATGGCATGCAACATCCTCATATGTTGGATATTTGTCGATCAGGTCAGGTCGCGGACTTTCGATCGGTTCTCTATGAACCGGTACTGGATCCGGCAGGTTCCATGCTCTGAATCTCGCCCTTCCGGCACCTGATGGGCACTTATTCTGAGCGATAACGTCTTTGAAGTCACAATCCAGTTCAAGCTTCCATCCAGTGCCTGGTGTACCATCACAGTTCATCTCGTCGTATCCTTCCGGTGCCCCATAAGCTGCGCCAAGCATACTTATTCCATCATCTGATACTGGATTTCCAGCCGTTGAATCTGATCCTCTGAATCTTGTTCTGAACTCATTTCCTCCCTGGTACACCGGTATGTCATTTCTGTAAAGTATCGGTGTACCTGGATGGTCATCGTTCCAGCAGGGCCATGGAAGTCCCCAGTACTCTCCTTTACACGGACCAGTCTTTGCTTGGCAGTCCTCAATATCGAAATCTGCTGCATTCTGTTGCTGTTTTTTAAGCCTTTCAGGTGATTGTCTCATCGCTATGACCATCGCACCCAGATTTATCTCCCTTAAGACGTCCTCCGGGCTGTTGTATATGAAGTGCTCCCCGATACCGAGTCTCTTTGCAAGCTCTTCCATTATCCACAGATCGGGCTTGCTGTCAAATCTTGGCTCAACAAGCTTATTTCTCCACTGCACCTGCCTTGCACTGTTTGTTACACTACCATCCTTCTCGAAGACTGTTGACGCAGGAAGCAGTATAATGCCATCGGGTCTATCAGCAAGGGATGCTGCTATCGTAGCGTGCGGGTCCACACCAACGATCATATCAATCTTTTCCAGAGCTTCTTTAAGCCTACTCATCACAGAGATGGAATTGAGGCTGTGTCCCCAGACGAAGACCATCTTCACCTGATTCGGTTGTTCGATCTTTTCTTTTGGCAAGAGTACGCCTTCATACCATCTAGATACTGTCAGACCCACGCGGTGCATCATCGACACCTCTTTTTCTGGGTCATCCGGATCCGGTATCGTATCGAACTTCGCTTTCATATCTTCATATGTGATAGGGGCGTGCCTGTTCCATACACCTACCCAATGCTTCCAAGACCCTTCAGTCAATCCATAATATGCAGGAAGCCAGTGTGATAATACGCACATATCAGTTGCACCCTGCACGTTGTCGTGCCCTCTGAAGGCGTTGCAACCACCTCCCGGTTGACCTATATAACCCGTTAACATCTCGAGGCATGCGAAGGATCGAATGTTATTTGTCCCAACAGTATGCTGAGTTGCACCCATCGCCCAACAGATACAGGCAGGACTGTTCTCAGCCCACATCTTGGCTATCTTTCGGATATCTTCGGCAGAGACCCATGTGATATCCTCTGCAACCTCTGGCGGATACTCCTCAACGACCTTCTTGAACTCCTCGAAACCGTATGTTCTCTTAGCTATGAAATCCTTATCGTGCCAGTCGTTCTTGATGATATCATGGCATATTGCCATGATAAGTGGTATATCGGTGCCAGGTCTGAATCTGACAAAGAAGTCTGCAAGTGCCGCTGATTTTGTAAATCTCGGATCAGCAACAACGAACTTGGCCCCTCTTCTCTTCGCCTCAAGAATATGCTTCATGGCCACAGGATGTGATTCAGCCGCATTCTCGCCTATGAAGAATATCATCTTGGAATTACGCATATCATTCCAGCTGTTTGTCATTGCGCCGTAGCTCCACGTGTTGGCCATCCCGGCCACAGTTGTCGAGTGACATATCCTTGCCTGATGATCCACGTTGTTTGTACCGTTGAAGGCCGCAAATTTTCTGAAGAGATAACACTCCTCGTTTGTAACCTTTGCAGATCCCATCCACATAATGGAGTCTGGCCCGTAGTTGGCTTTTACGTCCATCACTTTATCAGCGATCTCGCTTAGAGCTTCATCCCATGATATCTTCTTCCACTTCCCACCTTCCTTCTTCATCGGATATTTCAGCCGTGTTTCCGAGTTTACGATCTCTGCAATCGATGTCCCCTTTGAGCACATTGAACCAGCGTTTACTGGATGGTCACTCCATGGCTCAAGGCCGACCAATTCGCCATCGGCGACTCTTCCATAAACACCACATCCAACTGCACAATGAGAACAGATGGTCGGAATCAGTTTCTCCCCAGGCGAAGCTTCTACAGCAGGTGCGATCAGATCGCCCAGGTCTCTCATCTTCTCGTATCCGGATAGTTTACTGAGCGCTCCACTGGCTGCAACAGCACCTGCAACAGCAGCCGTAATCTTGGTGAAAGTACGCCTGGATATGCTCAATTCACCAAGAATAGATTTTGTCTTTGTTCCCAAACTTTTACCCCCATATCAAAATATTTAGCCGATGCACTTGAAATTGTCATCAATAAGGCTATCTATCAATTTTGATTAGATCGGTACCTTATTTAAAGCTTTCGTAGAAATTTACTTACGTGTCGTTACTGTTACATATATTACACATGTTACGCATTTTCCTTATTTTACTGTTGGGTCAGGATTAAAACTCATTATTACTGTATTAATACTTACATATCACATGATGAAGTGAATCACGACAGACCTCACATAAATATCTATCAATCTTTTATAGATTTTACCGATTCTTACACAGAGTAAATATATTATATATTTTACATATCAACCTTATTTCTTATGAAAATACCTATAATTACGTTAAAAACGTAAAAAACCTCTATAAACCTTTAAAAATCTAAAATAAACTATAAAAACCAAAGGTTTTTTATACATACGGTCCAAAAATATTTATGGGTGAAACCTAAGTAACAAATAAATTTCTATTTTTGATGGGCATTAAATGTCCAGAATGTGGAAAGGTAGTGGAAATGGAAAAAAATAGGGGTTCATGTATGTGATTGTGAAGGGGGAATCTCAAAAACTGTAGATGTGGATGCGGTTTCCAATTTCGCAAGTGGACAGGACGGAGTCGTTGTTTCAAGGGTGTACAACAATTTATGTAGTAGCGATGGTCTTGAGGCAATAAAAAGGGATATTGAAACGGGAAAAGTAGATCGAGTTTTAATAGCCGGTTGCAGTCCAAAA
>JAXHTJ010000063.1:0-12863 GCA_034190245.1 Halobacteriota archaeon
ACCTACTCAATAGATCCGGAACAAGCTTTGAGATCTTCTTGTCCCTGGACTTTCGCATCTTATAGCCCCTACTTCCCATCAATGTGATAACATTATAAAAACTTGTTTATCGGCATGACCGTTTAGCACAACATCACTACAATTCTGGTTAGGATGCACAATAGACTAATCTTTTTTACCATTCAGGGAAGATATATCCTCTTGCTACCACTTATCCTATTGTGAGGATAGAATTAAAAGAGTAGAAATAATGGGGTAATGGGGTTTGTTTTTATATAGTATGGAAGATGGATTTAAGGTTTTTTACAACTCTATATTGGAAATGAAGCCCTATGGACTTTTCTTTTAGCCAGATTTATGCGAATTCTTCCCAAATCTCACCCAAATTCAGCTTCTGCTTATATAAAGAAGTATGATCAAAGCAACAAATTCAAAAAAATCCGGAAGTATCATCGATAACCCCCTGGCTTCTATACGTTCAAAACCCCACAGATTATATAATAGAGGATTTGAGGTGAATGCCTGCAGGATTAAAAGGATGATGAAAATGATAAGTCCCAGAGCGAATTTTGATTTTATCTCCTTGTAGTTACCCCAGTATACGTAAAGGAGATAGATCAGCAATACAAAGTTTGCTAGGGTAATTATCGCCTCGAAAAGGATAAAGGGCGGACCCATTATTGATACATACATATTAATCACTCTTCTCCTGAATCATCTTCATATTTAAATTTTTCCCACATCCGGTTTAAATATTCTTCGAAGACCTCATACTCTTTTTCCATATTTGAAGAGAGGAAATAAACAGCTCCGTACCTATTTCCCTCTATCGTAATAATCTTGTTGTTTAAGAGGACCTTAAGATGATGTCTAATGGTTTTATAATCAAGCCTAAGTAATTTTGCTAACTGATTGGCGTTGTAAGGCCTCTCGTTTAGTGCTCTGATTATCAGGGCGCGGTTAAAGCCCCCTTTGGTACCGACAATCAACCACCAGATCAATCGTTGCATAGATCTTCCCAAATATCTTAAATCATAATATCACGGATATTTTAGATCTACTTTTTGGTTACGGGTACTGTATAATTAAGTCTGTTGATATTCTCTTAAAAACCCATATTTGATACAAGCTCACCCTCAGATTGTTAAGGTTATACCGTTGTTATTGCCATTGCCGATTCAGCAAGAGGATCACTCCCTTCGCAAAAAATGGAAATCGGAAGATGTAATAAGCAATGGCACATAATATCTTCTATACCTCATTTATCAGGGTAAAGGCTTAAGTATATTGGTTTAAGATAGATAGTGAAAGAAAGTGATAATAAGAAGACTGGTATAGGTGAAGGAGATGAGATATATTTCGAGTAATCTTTTAATGGTTGTTTTTGCATTGTTTTTGACGACTTCGGCCTTTGTTGGGAATGTTCCGGTGGTGAATGCCACCGACATAAATAACAGTTCGAACAATTCGGTAGGATTAGAAGCAGCCGTTATGATAGTAGGGGATGTCAACGGAGACGGGGTGGTAAATTTGGGTGATGGGCTTTACCTTGCAAATAATGTATTACTTGTACCGGGATATGAAGAGATAGACGAAGCAGCATCAGATGTCAATGGAGACGGAGACGTCAACTTAGATGATGCACTATATCTAATAAATCATGCAATGCATGTATCGGAATATGAGATACTTCATTAAAGTAGAAAAGATAGAAGATGTAAATATCAAGAATTTGATGGCTATGGCAGCAAAATTTCTGCTTATGTTAGCCGTCATCTGTTTACCGGTTACAGCAGTTTCGACGACTGTATATATCTCAAATGCTTCTTTAAACTCAGGTGAGAGAGCCATAGTACCAATAATGATCGATACGGAAATGAACATTAAAGGCGCTCATATTATACTGACTTATGACCCAACAGTAGTCCATGTGACTGGTATTGGTAACAGCGACCTGAATTTCGAGACCTATAAGGATATCAACAACACCACTGGTAGTACGCGTTATGTCATTATATCTACTGAAGATTACCTAACTGGCAACATAAAATTTGCAGATGTTGAGTTGAAAGCAGTAGGTGATGCTGGAATGACAAGCTCGTTAGATCTTGATGTTAAATCACTGGATATCGGTAACGGACAAAAACCCGTTCCAATAAAGATCGATAATGCATCTCTCACAATAACCGAAGTTGTTACTATACCATGGTTCTGGATAATCACAACGATAATCTCGATTGTGACGGTTTCGGTATTTATCATGTATATCATAGCGAGGACGAGGGAATATTGATCGTCTCTTCTCTGCCTCATACGGTAAAGATTGAAATTTTAGTCATTTTACATTTTGCCAAAGCTTTTTAGCCCTCTTGCTCCATTACTATCTTGTCGATGATTTATTGAAGAGAGGAGATGCATGAGTAAAGATAAGCTGACCTATTCCAAGTCCGGAGTGGATATAAATGCCGAGGAGGAAGCGATAAAGAAGCTATCCGATCAGATCATCTTTAGAAGGAGAGGGTTCGGTGCACCTCTAACAGACATAGGCCATTATGCCGGCCTCATCGACTTTGGAGATGTTGCCATTGCGTTAACAACAGATGGAGTCGGATCGAAAGTTATCATTGCAAGTGAGATGAAGAGATGGAATACTATCGGTATTGATTGTATTGCGATGAATGTGAACGACCTCATTGCAATTGGCGTGGAACCACTTGCTTTTGTCGACTATCTCGCTATGGAAGTGCCAGATGAAAAAATTACTGTTCAGATTGGTGAGGGTTTGGCAAAAGGAGCCGAACTTGCAAATATTTCAATTGTTGGTGGAGAAACAGCCACCCTTCCTGAGATTGTAAATGGTTTTGATCTTGCTGGTACTGCTGTGGGCTGGGTTAAAAAGGATGAGATAATCGGGGGTGAGAAGATAAAGATTGGGGATAAGGTACTCGGTCTTGCAAGCTCAGGGATTCACAGCAACGGACTTACACTCGCAAGAAAGGTTATAGAGCGCTCGCATAAATATTCAGAACCATGCCCGTTTGACCCCGAAAAAAGTTTAGGCGATGAGCTTCTAACTCCGACAAAGATATATATAGAGGTCCTGGATCTTATTAAAGAATTTGAAGTTCACGGATTGGCACACATAACAGGCAGCGGGCTGTTGAAATTGAAGCGAATAACAGATTATGGTTTTGATTTTACAGATCCTCTTGAGCCTCAAGATATATTCAAATTTATACAGAAAGAGGGAGATATCGACGATCTGGAGATGTATAGAACATTCAACATGGGCATGGGATTTCTGGTGGTTCTTCCTGAAAGCGAGGCAAAAAGAGCAAAAGATCTTGCCTGCGGCAAGATCGTGGGGGAGATCATCGAAGATGGTATATTTGTCGGGGATCTGAAGATAGTTTAGGGAGATAAGCCCCCTTTAAACAACCTTTGCTCTTTTAAACTCCTTTATCTTATCTTCCGAGTAACCCAATTCCTTTAAAACCTCTTCTGTGTCCTTACCAATGGGTGGGGGCGGGCTTCTTATCTTCTGAACCGGAGTATCAGAGAATTTTACAGGGAACGGGACATGTTTAATCTTTCCGGTTGGAGTGTCAATTTCCACTACCATTCCACGGTGCACTACCTGCGGATCGGCTAAGGCCTCATCAGACGTATATACGGGTCCGCAAGGCACATCTGCATCATCCAGTATCTTCAACCATTCATTAAGGGTCTTTGTCTTTAAGATCTCTGAAAATACATCCTTCTGCTTCACCTTCTTCTTCATATCAGAATCGACTAAACCTTCAAGCACCTTCCAGAAATTTCTACGGAACTTCTCCTCTAAAGCGCCGAGTGTGATGTATCCGTCCTTAACTTCATATATATCGTATGTGGAGATCGAACCTTGAGCTAGTGCTCCGCCTGCATATGTCCCCATCCAGGAAACGACAGAATCGAGCATGGAAACATCAATGTACTGACCCTCGCCCGTCTTTTCCCTTGCAAGAAGTGCGGCGAGAATGGATATCACTGCAAACATACTTGATCCGAGATCGGCTACTGTAGTACCAGGAACATTCGGAACTTTTCCTGGGATGTTAAGAATTCCGCTGTATCCGATGTAATTGATGTCGTGCCCAGGTTTATTCACATATGGGCCGTCCTGTCCAAAACCAGAGATTGAGCAGTATATGGCACGCGGATTAATCTTCCTTACAGTATCGTAATCAACACCAAGTTTCTTTGTAACACCAGGTCTAAAACCCTCCAAAATTACATCCGATCCCTCAACGAGCTTGTAAAATATCTCCTTACTACCCTCGCTCTTCAGATTTAATGTCATACTCCTTTTATTCCTCTGCAGGTATGGTGGAGTCGCTGCACGACCGGGAATTTCAACAACGAGAACATCAGCACCAAGATCCGAAAGCAGCATCGAACAGTATGGTCCGGGTAGCAACCTGGATAGATCTAAAATCTTTACGTCTTCTATTGGTAGTGTCATTTATATCCTCTGCCTATATTTATTCTAATCTTTCATAAATGGATGTATATAAAATCTTTTTAAATCTTTGCAATTGAATATGTCCATCTCAAAGATTGTAGCAGCAAATTTTTATATAATAATGTCCAATCAATAATATCAAAATAGAATCCCGTAAATCTTGTATGAGGGGGAAATAATAATGACAATTAGAGTAGGTATAAATGGTTTTGGAAGAATTGGTAGAAATGTTTTAAGAGCTGCTTTTGGTAGGAGTAATATCGAGATTGTGGCTGTAAATGACCTGACAAGCCCGAAGACGCTTGCTCATCTGCTGAAATACGACTCGGTTCATGGTAGGTTTGGTGAAGTTGTCGGATCAAGTGATGATGCAATAATTGTTGCTGGAAAGATTGTAAAAGTGATATCAGAAAAGGATCCTGCCAAACTACCATGGGGCAAGATGGACGTTGATGTTGTTATTGAATCGACGGGTAGATTTGTTGATCGGGAGAACGCCTCAAAACACCTCAAAGCAGGATGTAAAAAGGTTATCATCTCAGCACCAGCAAAAGAGCCGGACATCACCATAGTCATCGGTGTGAATGACGATGAGTACGATCCTGATAAGCACAACATAATCTCGAACGCTTCATGCACCACAAATTGCCTGGCGCCTATGGCCAAAGTGCTTAACGATTCTTTTGGATTGCAGAAGGGGCTTATGACGACTGTGCATGCGTACACAAACGATCAGAGCATACTTGATGTACAGCACAAAGATCTGAGGAGGGCAAGAGCAGCAGCTGTGTCGATGATCCCTACAACCACAGGGGCGAGTAAAGCCGTTGGACTGGTGTTACCAGAGCTTCAGGGAAAACTGGATGGTCTGGCCATGAGGATACCGACAGCAGATGTTTCTATAGTGGACCTGTCAGCGACACTCGGAAAAGAGACAACAAAAGAAGAGGTAAACGCTGCATTTACTGAAGCTTCCACGGGTAAATTGAAAGGGATACTTGACATCTCTCTTGAGCCACTTGTCTCTATCGATTATGTGGGCAATTCACACTCGTCCATAATAGATGGACTCTCTACATATGTTATCGGGGACCTTGCAAAAGTACTATCCTGGTACGATAACGAGTGGGGTTATTCCTGCAGACTTGCGGATCTGATAGGAATTATTGCATAGTAAACTTATTATAAAAGTTTAATCACAACCTTTTGAAAAAAGGTTGATCAAAACTACGACCTATGGCTCCGCCATAGGCCATCTCCGCATGCGGCGGATATTAAAGCCTTTGAAAGGATTGCCTTTATTCTCCGGTAAATCCTTGTAAAGGGCTAAAATAAAACATCGGGCTAAAAGCACGATCATCCGGATCTCCGTTAGGAGATCGGATGCAGGGGTTAAGGAGACGGAGTCCCTTAATTCAGAAACCTCTCTTTCGGAGAACCAATCCCAGGGCTACCAGGATCACAATTATCATTGCGATTATAGTCTCCGACAGATATAACTTCCCATCATTCTAACGCAACCTCCATAGACATCAAGAACTCTTCAATCCATCTCTTAGCAAAACTTAAAGAAGAAGTGAGTTTATGGAATAACCCATCTTTAACACTTACCCTCCGCTAATTTCTTCAAAAAATTAATTTGACAGAAGTCTAAAATCAGGGCTATTTTGCCCCGACTCGTCAAGTTATTGCCCACTTTTCCTCCAAAATCGCCTGTGAAATCGGGTTAAAATTTGAAAAAATGAACCGTTTTTCCTCTGATTTTATGTACTCGACTGTAACTGTCAAATTCTGTAGTGAAATTTTTATGAACTTTGTTGAAGTGTGCTTCAATTCTTTGTGCTCAAATCGGAGCAAAGATATTATCAATTGCGCAACAAAACCAAGGATCAGGGCACCATAAATGCTATGCTCAGACCATACTCTGAGAGGCCTGATCTCAATCTCATTCTTAAGCGAATTTATTTTCTTCTCTATTGAGTCTTTCTTACGGTAGGTTAAAAGTGCATCTTTCAGTGTCAAATCTTTGTTCGAAACGAGGCAGAAAAATCCTTCACGACCTGTAATTGATGCCTACCTAAGGATTGCAAGAGCTTCCTCGTCGCTCAGCAATGCAAGCTTTGTTTGATATGAACACTCACAATCAATTAGCGGATTATTGATACGGTATCGTTTTGGTAATCCACGATTATTCTCAATAGATTGTTGAACCGCCTCGGCTTCGTTGAGGAGTCTTTCGACCTTTCTTAGCTTGGATGATATCTGAAGATCATACAGATGCTCGGAGAAGAACAGGTAGTTGATCCTGCTTGGGAACTTCTTTTTGAGTGTCCGTACACCCCGTACTCTTCATCAACAAGTTCCGCTTCCTTTTTGTCGAAGTTTTCCATCCAGGTCTTTTCATCGCTTTTGTTGATCTGTCTTGCTGTGAGATATTTCAGATTCGAGTGCTCGATACGCTCGAGGTTTTGTTTACTATTTGCACCCTGATCAAACACGACCATCGATCCTTCACGCAAACGGTCCTTGACCTGGGCAAAAACATATCATCGAAGTGAACCTGATCGTTCACATTACCTTCACGAACGGTCATGCCGATGGGAACGTTGATGGGATCCGAAAGCTCGCTGATTCCAAGCGTTATCTGCTTCTTGTCCGGGCGGTGATCACGGCTGTAACCATACTTACCCAACGGACATTTATCACCATACAAGACAAAGCTTGTCCAATCCATGTTGATGTCTGTATGTTTGAAATCATAGATCTCGAACAACGCCTCTTGAATATCAGAGGGTGATCTCTTCACGGTTCTCGTGGGTAATTTCAAGAACCCTGTAGAGGGTCCTTTGCTCGAAGGATTTAAGATCGAAAATATTCAATACCTCTTCTCGATTGATCCGATCCGCAGCCTTCGTCACGCTCTGATTCTCTGTAAGCTTGTAGCTCACAAGTGCCTTAATGAGAGAACCCGCATCTCTTCCACGGCTCTTGTACTTTCCGAAGATCCCTGCAAGACCGAGATGATCATAATATTTTTGCACGGTAAGGATTGTTCCAATAGAAAAAGATATGTTGTTGTTAGGTGAAATGTCGAATGTTCTTGGTTGCGTTGTTATTCTCATAAAAAAAACAGCTTAAATGAGGACACTTATGTTTATTGAACTATCAAAGATGGGTAATATACCGTTTTTGACTTCGTACAGATGGATATAGCAGCAATCATCTGAGAAAAAGACTCGTGGTTGGGTGTAGTGAAAATATCTTTAAACTCTCCTAAAAAGCCCCAAGATTATCTGGTATCTTTACAAGCTTGAACAATCGTCCCCTCAAATTCTGTGACGTGAACTTACGTCAAAGAGTTTTTATAGGAAGATGTATTAAAAAAGTTAGCAAATAGAGTTATTAAAAAATAATATGGAAACGATTAAGTGAATTGAAACGATACTATTTACATCCCAGGGTGCTTTTGTGAATGATTCAAGGAAGATACGATTTACCAATTCGAAGATTTCGGACCTGATGTATGAGATGACATTTGATCCGAAGAAAAAAAATGGAAGTGTAATCACCAACGTCTCAATCATCCGAGAGGAGGATCTGAAGAGAGTCTTACAGATCTTCCACCAGATATCCTGGAGGGGGCTGATCATAAGCCCACATATAAAGATATTTAGAGAAGGCGAAAACATAGGTGGACTGGTTGTGGGAGAAGGTGAAGTGGGACTGGCCACAGTGTGCAGCACAACAATAGACGGCATGTTGATAAAAAGTGGCATTCCGATAAATTTGAAAGGGGGGGGCATAGTTGAAGTTGCACAGGGAAGAGCACTCAGATTTACACACTTTTTAGACTACAGGTGTACAACTATCGATCCATTGGAGATACTGATGAGTCAACGACTGACATCCGTAATGAAGATGATAAAAACAGGCTCAGGTAGGGTACTAGCAAATCTCAGGGAAGTGCCAATGGTTGCCAGAGAAGATACGGAAGAGACATTGGAGAAGTTAATAATTGCGGGTTTTAATGGCGTTCTTGAGGTAGGTGAACCAAATTCAGATCTCTTTGGAGTCTCTGTCGAAAGAGATCACATAGGAATAGCAATTGTTGGTGGAACCAATCCATCAGCCGCTATTCAAGAAGATGGAATGGATATACGTACCAAAGCAATGTCAAATCTTATAGAATTTTCCACAATGGAGGAGATGGCGTGAGCTCAAACATATCTAAATTTATAACACCCCCAGAGCAGGAGATACTCATGATCACCCACAGTGATATCTTCCAGATTGAAACCGAAGTAGATAAATTCAGCGAGGAGTATAAGAAGCGATCCGCTGTAGCCGTAGTGGACTCTGAATATTTGAAAAAGACGGGTATAAGAGAGGGAGACACCATTAGAATACATAACAAGAATGGTTCAGTCGTTGTAAAGGTGGTGAAAAGTTCTGAATCAAGAAAAGGCATGATCTTTATGCCCGATAGTTTTTACTCGAATATTTTGATGTCACCTGATACAGATGGAACAGGAACGCCCGATCGTAAAAGAGTCAAAGTGAATATCTCAAAAACAGATGAAGAGGTGACTTCTGTACAAGATATTCTCAAAGAACTCTCGTCATAAGGTAAATGTATATTCGTTGAGAGTCATTAATTTCAACGTTTGTCACGCCTATTTACAATATAAGGAAGTGCCATAGATCCGCCGATTACAAGGACAACACCAGAAAGCAAGATCCATGATGCAGGAGGAGTAGGTGTGTGAGTTGCTATTGTTGTTGTGGTCGGTGTGGGGGCTGGAGTTGCCGTCGGTGATCGTGGTGGTATAGCCGCTGTTTCTTCTTCAACGAATAAAGCGAAGACAGTGAAATGAGATATCGTTGTAGTTGCCGTGTTTTCTGAGGAGTCGACCGTGGTTTCGAGGGGGATCCATTCTGTACCGTCCCACACCTTTATAATTACAGTTTCACCCTCAGATACTTCACCCTGATCGAACTTGAACGTTATCGTTATCTCCGGATCAAATGTTGCACCATCAGGTGCAAAATCGTATGCGTAAATTGTACCGCCTACCCGCGTAGAACTGACGCTAATCGAACTCAATGGTTTTCCTTCTGCATCAAGTGTTGTTGTTCCTTCGGGAATTGTCAGCATCGTTTTTCCATCGGACGAATATATGGTGGCAGTAGAGGTTACTTTCCCTGTGGTATCAGTAGGAACGTTGCCTTTAAGAGGTGCAAAACCTCCACCTCCACCGCCACCTAGTGCCATACCTGAGGGGGGTGATGACGCTTGTTCTCCTGTTATCGTAAATTTTCCATCAATGTCAATTCTTGCGATCGATTCCGGACCGCTACCATTGTCAAGTGATATAACATCAAGACCAAGTAAACTAGTCTCCCCAGCATTACCAACCGCTTTCAATGTCACATCTGCGAATGTTGTGTTGTTAGTTAAGCCTTCCTCTGTGTTTACCACAGCGTAACGTGTAAAACCAGCACTGTTATCAATATCTTTGTATGTCTCGAAATTGAAGTCACTGTTACCAATAGCAGTTACCGAAACCACAGATGGATCATAAGCCAGGAGAATATGGGCACCTTTTATATCGGTTGAGTTTTCGATTATTATCGATACTGTGGAAGATTCTCCTTCTTCAATGCCGACATCTGGGATGGATACGGTTGCCAAAGCTGCTGCTACCGGTGAAATAAAGATGGCAAATGCTAACAGAAATATCGCGGTTTGGATCGCAGCTTTCTTCATATCCTTCACCAACCCCTTGTCTTTATCCTATTCAATGAAGTATTTCATATCCTGACACGCTTAGCGCATGGTTTATAAGGTACAATCCATCATCAAGATTGATTGATCCGTCTCCATTGACCTCTGATGCAACGTCTTCTATCACTTCGTATCCGGGTACAAGCAGTGCATTATTCGCGAGATGTTTACCATCGCCTAAATTAGATTCCCCGTCTCTGTTGACATCCCCATTTTCTATGACCTCTAATTCAATGCTCACAGATTCATTGGAGTTTCCGTATACATCTGTTGCACTTACATCAAGATCGTATGTCCCAGGTATCGTTCCAACAGGTGCACTCGTTGTTGTGCTCCATAAATCTCCTCCTATATTATTCATCGTCGCACTCGAAGATCCACCAATTGAAGAAAGATCTATAGTAACCGAATCAATCCCATGAGTATCAGTAACAGTGACATTTAATCGAGATGTTTCACCCCACTTAGGATCATCGTCTGTATCAATAGGTATCGGAGTTTGGTTTGCCGAGGGATTTGTAACATATGGAGATGATAGGTCACCGATCGTAAAAGTCCCATTGATAATAGTTCGAGGTATCTCATCATAATTTGCATCTTGCATGGATACAACATCAAGACCAATTGTACACGAATCGCCGTTATCTCCTACTGCATTCAACGATATTTCCGCAAATGTCATAGAGGGTCCATCCAACGGGCTCGAAAGGTTTACAACAACATAACGTGTGTAACCGGTAGAGTTATCTATATCTTTATATGTCTCAAAGTCCAAATCACTGTTACCAATAGCTGTTACGTAAACAACTGAAGGATCGTATTCTATAAGAATGTGGGCACCCGATACATTCACCACATCACTTATCGTTATCGGTACAGAAGTACTTTCACCTGTTGAAACGGTTGCATCCGAAACCGATACGGTTGTTGCAACTGCAGATGCTTGAAAAACTATCAACACCAAGATTATCGCAGTTGCTGATACTACTCTTACTCTAGCCATAATAAATAAGATTTGTTTGAACAAGAATATTAATACTTTGTCCATTTAGTTTTAAAATATGGTCATAAATTCTATTATACATGGTACATATAATCAATTGTCCTAATTAATAATAGTTAATTATAAAATAAAAAAGGCTGTCAAGTTCAACATCTGATTGAAATCCCTTTAACATCGCTGTCCCTCTTTAGGATTATATGAAAGTTCTCGGCATCTGAGTTTTTTTGTCATAGACCATTTATTCTATGGTGAGTGTTCCGTTGACAACTTCCAATGGAGTTATATTTTTACCATCTATCACTGTGACAACATCGAAGTTCAATGGAGTTTCATCCCCCGAAAACCCTACCGCTTTAAGCTTTATATCGGCAAACCTCAAATCACCACTTAGTGCCACATTATTGAAGACAGCATAGCTCATGTAACCTGTCATGTTGTTGATATCTCTAAACGTTTCAAAATTGAATTCACTATTTCCGATATCATTCACATGGATAACCGATGCGTCGTAACTCAAGTTGATATGAATCGCATAAACATTCTTTGCATCTTTAATTATTATTGGCATGGTGGTTTGATCTCCTGGGTCAATGCTGATATTTTGAATTGATACGGTTGTTTCACTATCAATAACAATTGAGCTGGCAGCAGCTAACACCACAAACGATGCCACCAAGATAATTGAAACATTTTGTTTTTCCATCAAAATGGACCTTCAACTATAAATAAAAATGTCGTTTGTTTAAAAGAGTTATTCCTTCTATTTTTTACCTTCTAATGAAGTATTCTATATTCCGGTACATCATAATTATGATTATAAATATAAATCACATCGAATATGGTCACTTCTCCATCTCCATCGACATCTGCTAAACCATATTCTTCTATACTCTCAAATGGTTCAACTAAATTTACATGATTCGCAATAGATCTTGCATCAGCATCGTTAACCTCACCATCTTGATTAACGTCTCCGTTATCTACGACATTCAGTTCTATACCAGATGAGGTCTCTGAATCACCATTTGAATTTGTTGCAGTTATATATAGAGTATAGGTTCCCGTTTCAACTCCAAGGGGTGCATTCGTTGAAAAACTCCAGACATCATCTCCGATGTTTATCATATCCTCAGTATAACCACCACCATTGCCGATGACCACACTTTCAATATCATAGTTAGAATCTGTAACTGTGACGGTTATCTCTGCGGTTTCACCCCACCTCGGGTCGTCGTCAGTATCGATTGGGATAGTTGAAGGACTTACATTTGGATCTATTAAAGTCAGATCGCCTGGTGTAGGAGTTGGCGTTGGGGTGGGTGTGGGTGTTGGGGTTGGGGTGGGTGTGGGTGTTGGGGTTGGAGTGGGTGTGGGTGTTGGTGTAACTTCACCAACTACTTCAATTGTGCGCGTTCCAGAATCAAATGTGTATGTTGTATATTCACCGCTTCCGTCAACCGAGAATGTTCTACCGTCTGTGTATTCGATGGTAACTTGAGCGTCAGTTACAGACTGTACATTAAATTGGTTTCCACGTGTATTACGAAGGATAGCACTGGTATAATCTTTGTCAA
>JAXHTJ010000064.1:0-12683 GCA_034190245.1 Halobacteriota archaeon
TGCATACTTCGTGCCCGTGTACTTTGCAAATTTTTCCTCGAGCTCTCTACCGTGCTTTCCCAGTGTCAGCCATCCAGTCTCTAAAATCTCCTCTATGTCTGCTAAAATTTCTCTTCTGTCCTCCTCAGGAAAGTATATCTTTGCTGCCGGAATTTTTATAGTTACCACCCCCTCATGCTTTGATTCAATTCTTTTTTAGTTGATATAGCTATCATGTACTTCATAAAGTTAGAAAGGGGGCCTTTGCCAAGTTCAAATCTAAATTCGATATTTTTTAGGAACCACTCAGAAGCTAATTTCGGGAATATCGGAATAGAAATTTCTTTCGTGATTGGAATACTCGTCTCCGGGAAGATAAGACCAATTCCTTTAATTTGAACTATTTCCAACCCGGTATCTTCAAAAAATGATCTGAATTGCCAGGGGCTATATGGTCTGTAGGTTGCTTGCTTCCTCTTTAAAATGTGATATAAGTAAGTATGGATTGCGCCTAACCATGCTACAGATAGCTTATTATTTGTGCCAATGATGACGTGTCCACCAGGTTTAACGACTCTACTCATCTCAAGTAAAGCCTTCTCTGGCCTCGGAAAATACATTATAGTTGCCATGCTCAGGACGATGTCGAAGCTTTCATCTTTAAAAGGAAGAGCGTCTATATCGGCCTGATACACCCCCACTTCAACTCCTGCTTTTTCAGCTCCAATTTTAACCGCCTGAAGCATCTTCAGAGATAGATCAACACCATAAACATCAGCCCCTCTCAAAGAGATTGGTAATGCAAATCTTCCTCCCCCAACCCCTACATCCAGAACTTTCTTCCCATCCCAACTGAACTGCTCCAGGACATACTCATGTTCTCTTCTGGATACAAGCCCCTCCTCTGAAACTGTCCAGGCGGTTACTTTACTCTCTTGGCTGAAATGTTCCTTTACCAGATGCTGATGCATCATTTCTGAATCATCTCCATTGTTCATACTCACCCACCAATTTTTCAGGATCATAAAGCACTACAGGGACTTCATCTTCCCTTAATTTCGATAGACTTTGCAGGTCATCCAGGACATATATGTCCAGAGGGAACCTGAGAAGAAACGCCTGACTCCGCTCCATGAGAGCGAAGAGACATGATCTAAATCCGTTAACAACACCCTGTCTTCTTATAATTCGCACGTCCAGATCGGAACTCTTTCTCAATTCATCTCTTGAGAGACTTCCAAATATGGCGGCAAATAGGATGCTCTTCTTGCCGTTTATCCTCCTTTGAAGACCATCCGCATAACTAATAAAATACTCCTGCTCAATTTCAGTTAATCTGAGATTCTTGAGGAGAACGAAGATCTGCCCATTGAAGACCCAATTGATGGTATGGGCCGATGAGATGGATAAGATCAAAGCCGGTATCGGTGCAGAATATGGGGTAAATCCGAAGTACAAAATGACCGCCAATATAAGATCCAGGAGTATCTTGAAGGCCCTTTCAGTCCTGTCCATGTAGAGGATGCATTGGAATACCCAATTTGAGAGTATCAATGTAGGCACCCTGATGTATTCAGGATACATCTCTCCTTTTGATATCTCTTTATGAAATGCACCGAAATCCATAAATTATTCCCATCTCCTGTTCATAGAACCAATCCAACCTTTTTAATCAACTCCTCGTGAACTTCCCCGATGGAGGATTTAGTATCGACCACCGGAAGACCAAACTCATCTGAGATCCTGTCGTAGAGTTCTATCCTCTTGTCAAGGGTTTTATCCTGCCCGATCTCTCTTCTCCTCTCGATTAGAATATTCTCGTCAACCTTCAACATCACCACCCTGGCATCCTTCGGTATCAGCTTCAAAAAGAGCTTTCCGATACTTGATTTATAGATTTCAATATCCCCTGTAGAGATCATCAGATCGACGATCGTGTCGTGTATAAAACGATCGCAAGCTATCGTTTTTCCGAATAAGATCATGGGCATATGAATCTTGAGTGTGGTGAAGATCAGAGTGTCCGCGAAGAGAAAGAACGGGTAAAGATTGGAGACAAAGCTCGATCTATAGAAATAGTGGTATCCGATCCTACCTCCACCATCAAGCGTCTTCATCTCGCTCAAACCCATAGCTCTGGCATAGGCAAGTATTGGAAGAGAAAGAAGATGGTGAAAACGTAGCCAGGTGTATCTACAAGAGACTCCCTCTTCTCTTAGTGACTCAAGTAGCATGTTTGCCTGTGTGGTCTTGCCGCTTCCATCTATCCCGACTATGCAAATGAGTAACGGTTTTTTTTGCCACAACTCTTCACCTCTCTTCAAATTCATTGGATCAACTCCACAAACCTTCCTGCAGTCTCTTTCCATCTATGATGGGTCATCATGTAGTCCCTCGCCCTTCTTTCAATTCCAAGCGCAAGCTCAGGGTCTGAAAGCAGAGTGATTATCGCATCTGACAATTGCCTGGAATCATTTGGCTCAACCACCACCCCATGTCCATCGAGTAGCTCAGAGATACCATCGATATTGGTTGAAATGACCGGCTTTCCAAGAGCCATCGCCTCTAATATGCTCATCGGCACATCCGAGATGACGATCTTGAATGGCAGTGTCACGAGGTCTGCAGCAGATATGTATTCCTTTACAGCTTCTGGTTTTAAAACCCCTGAGACGATATTTACAGAATCACTCACCCCCTTCTTCTCTGAGATTGCCTTTATGTGATCTTCCTGGTCGAGCAATTCATTCTGCGCAAGTCTCGATAAAATAAGTAATTTACACGATGGTATTGCATTTTTAACCCTGACAAAAGCTTCAATCAGAGTGTCAGTCCCTCTAAGCGTTAATGATGGGCCAAAATAGATTATTGTAAGTCCATTCTCAGGATTGATCTCTCTTCTCAGGTTTTCTACATTCTTTTCATCCGGAGAGATCAGGTCAAATTCACCTATTCCGGGAGGTATGAGCACAATCTTCTTCGGATCAACTCCAAAACACTTCAGCTTACTCCTATTTGCTTCGCTCAAAACCACCATGTAGTTCAATGAATTTATCCTTTTTCTTATGAGAGAGCGTGGCGTAATGGCGCCAATGAGATGTATGAAGATATAATTAAAGTTGCAAACGATCTCTCTCAAACCAAGCCTTTTTAGATCTCTCAAGCTGTAAATCGGGCTTGTAAGGATTCCTATCATCGGAAAATCCACCTTAAATCTCAAACTTAGAAAAGTTGTCAACCCCGTCAGTGTGATAACGGTATCCGGATTTTCCTTCTTTAAAGCTTTAGAAAGCTCTTTTGTCTCCCCAAAAAATATCGATCTCAATTTTTTGATGCGAAGGATCTTGATACCAGAAATAAGATCATCCTCCTCTGATTTTTGGCCTCCATCAGAGATCAATTTCAAATCTATATTTTGGGAAATAATCCCCTTACACAGCTCATAAATATATCTCCATGGCTGTCTACGTATATTCGACTCTTTGAAATCGAAACATATGACACATACCTTCATTGGAATCACACAGCAAGTTTATAACGATATTCTATCCCATTCGTAACCGTATTCCAGGTGTATTTCTCTTTGATGGTTTCTCTTGCGTTTCTGCCCAATTTTTCTCTCAATTTCTCGTCTTCGAGAAGTTCGGATATCGTTTCAGCCAATTTTAGCGGGGATTTCGGAGGAATTAATAGACCGTTCTTCCCATCTTCGATGACTTCCGTATTACCGCTAATATCCGTTGCAACGACCGGTAGTCCACAGGACATCGCCTCTAAAAGTACCGTTGGCAAGCCTTCATAATACGAGGGGAGAACTGATACCATCGCATTTTGATAGAGCTTAATGAGCCTCTCTTTCTCAACATACCCTGCAAATTTAAACTTTTCATTAAGCTTCATCTCGAAAGCCCTCTTCTGCAGTTTACCAAGAAGAGGGCCTTTGCCGGTTAGGATGAACGATATATCAGGATAATCTTTACAGATCTGTCTCCCACACTCCAGAAGATCAAATAAACCTTTTCTGTAGCTCAATCGTCCGGTGTACAGGATGTACTTCTCTTCAACTTTATCCTGCCCGGGGGTAAAGACTTTTTCATCAACGCCATTTCCTACCACTATAGACTTATCCATCCCATAATATTCTTTTAACTCCTCAGATACGGAATTTGATACCGTAGTTACAAAATCTGAGTTTTCAATAAGCCTTAAAACCAAAGAATAGCTGATGAATCTGGTTAATAATTTTGTGGCCAGGGATCTAAAGTCTATCACTTCTATATGGCGGGCATCCTCGATCAAAGAGGTATGGATTGTACTCACTACAGGTAATGAAGTCCTGATAATGGGTGAAAGAGGTGTATGGATGTGAATTAAGTCAAAATCCTCCTCAAGGGAGCTGAACAATCTATTTACAAAAGATCCATGAAGGTGCACGTGAAGTGGGTAGGCGGGTATGAAAGGGGCTCTGAACACTTCGATTCCGTCGAAGACATCGCTCTCTGACCTCTTCAAGGAACCTCGAGTTATAACAGTAACCTTATGTCCCCTCTCAATCAGTCTCCTCGAAACATTGTAGACGTAATTTCCGATCCCCTCCTCAGGCGGGAATGGAGTGGACATAATGACGCAGATATTCATGCTTTCAGACCCCTTATATAGCCTTCCAGAAAGCCAATCAACCTTCTTTCATTCTCGATTTTTACATTGTTTTCACAAGCATCTTTTAGCGCTTCTTCAAGGTCGTTTACATCATGCACCACCGTTATCTTTCCTTCTTCTGCGAGTGAACCGGCTATCTCCAGCTGATGATCATCCGCAACCTCACCAAATCTCTTAAGTCTCGGGACTACGATTACGAAGCTTTCCTGTTCAAGGGCAGTTATGACCGAGCCGACACCACCATGGCATACAACAACCCTCGCCTCCCGGTTTAACGATTGTATCTTCTCGTAGTCTTCAAAATCAAAATACTCTGCATTTTTTGGCGCATACTCTGTATGCCCAATCTGCATAATCACTTTCTCATCTATCTTCTCCGCTATCTTATCCATCTTCTTAATCAACCTTTCAAACCCCTGGTAATGGGAACCGACGGTTACAAATATCAAAATACAGCCCCCCTGTAAATCGCTTTCTTACCATATTTTTTTAGTAACTGCTCCCACTGGACCAAAAACAGATCCGAGACCGGGTATACTATTCTTCCACTCGCCGATGGCTCACTTACCCTGCACCAGCTCTCGATGAAGACAGTCTTTATCATGAGTACTTTCGCAATGTAAAATACTGGAATTGCGATCTCAGAGCCCGTGCTGATAATCATATCTGGCTTCTCTTTGAGGAGTATCCTTGCGATTTTGGGCACGCTGAGTAACATCCTGATGGGGCTTTTACCAATATTTTTTAACAGGTATTTATCCTTAAGATCGGCTCTCAAACCTTCATATGTGATAAAAAAAGTCTCGTTTCCTTCAAACGCATCCATCAGATGCAACATCTCGGTTAAATGCCCTCCATGCGAGCACACAAGGCAAATTTTCATGACCAACCACCCGGAATAGTTTTTTTCTGTTCATACTGGTGTTTGTATATCACGATGATCCCGTAATTCCCAAAGATTCCCCCTAAAAGATCGAAGCGTGATACAATTATGTTAAAACTGCTTAAGATCCGAGAGACAATTTTATAAAACCCTTCATACTTGTTTACGATGAAATGGACAGTATGCGGGGCATAATAAAACCATGGAAGTATCTTATAATCCAATTCAAGATCCTCTAAGATGTCCTTTAAATGTTCTTCATCCAGTCTGTTCGGATTTGTACCGATATCTTCTTCAATAAAAAGCCCGATCTTTGTAAGAACTCTTGTAATGAATGGATTCATTGAATCTACGATTATTATAGATTCTTTTGTCACTCGGATCATCTCACTGATGCATCTGTACGGATCCGTTAAATGATGAAGAGAGGAGAAGATAAAAGAGAGATCAAATGAATCGTCTGGAAAAGGAAGTCTCTCGCCGTCCCCTAATACAAAGTGGCAATCTTTTTCAAAGATCGAAAGAGAATACCTTCTGAATGCTTCAAGCTGGCCGGTTGAGATATCCAGACCAACAACATACCCCCCTGCTTTAGATATCTCTTCTGCTTCACGACCCCTCCCACAACCTACATCCAGAACTCTCTTCCCATCAAATTTTAAGTTCGAGTAATCGATTGCTCTCTTTATAAGAAGACTGTCCAACCTGACATTGTCCTTCTCTCGAACAGCACTTGCGATCGCATCCCACTCGGATTGTTCCCTGAGCTTATATTCAATTTTTGAATCCCAAGGAGAGATCTCTACACCATTCTGGCTATTTTTCATAACTTACCACACTTCCCGATAATGGGTAAATTCCTCTTCCAATCCGCCTGAGCACATTTCTATTGAAGAGATCAATTGCTGCACTTGTTTTATTCCTAAAATCGCCCAAGGATTTTACATGCCCTATCTGGTTAATGAGATACCTTGGATTGAAGTAATGTCTTCTGTATGCGTATGACACCAGTTCTTCAAGTTTTTCCTTCGATAGATGAGGATACGAGATTATGGATTCTTCCAGTGGGTCTATGGGGTGGTAATCATTGTCTTCTGTTGTGAACCATCGATTCTTCTTTGCGGCATAATAGAAGTCGGTCCCGGGAAATGGTGCTGCAATGTCATATAATACATATTCAACACCCAGCCTCTCAACTGAAGCTATCGTATCTCTTATCGTCCCTTCTGTTTCGAGTGGAGTTGCACCAAGTAGTACATTTATCTTTGGCTTTACACCGTGTTTCTTTATGATACTTACTGCCTTTGAGATATCTTCAACCTCTATACCTTTCCCAATGCTACTCAATATCTCCTGATTGAATGACTCAACACCAAGATCGATGTACTTGCACCCGGCTTCTGCCAGAGCCACAACCGATTTCTCCGTAATCATATCCGGCCTCGCAAGACAAAACCACTCCAGATCCAGATCCTTAATACCGTCACATATTCCGACAGTTCTACGGTCATTCCACAAAAATTCATCATCTATCACGGATACTGACCTAAATCCAAGTTCTGCAATCTCCTCAAACTCTTCAACCACACGTTCCACTGAGTGGAGTCGAGGACTCGGTTTCTCATCGTGCCATCTCTTGTACTCCAATTCACGCGCGAAACTGAGAGAATTGGGCACACAAAACCAGCATCTTCCAAAACAACCTCTGGACGTAAGTATTGCGGTATGAGGTGTTCTGGATAGTTTTGGATTGTAGTAGGGGCTATGATCAAGCAGTCTTCTGTCTGGAATCGGCAGGCAATCCAGATCTTTGATCGGGGCTCCTGGCTTATTGTGCTTTATCACCCCATCTTCCATGTACGATACGCCATCTACATCCCCGATATCCCGATCAGCCTTTAGCCTTCTGACAAGATCCAGAAGAATGAATTCCGGCTCGCCCCTAACAACAAATGAACTGTCAGAATCGATGAAGACATCCGGACTCCATGTTGGCTGAGTTCCACAGAAAATAAATTTCGCTTCCTTCCGAGTGGCATTGATATTCTTTTTTGCCAAAATATCTGTGCTTTCTGACAAAAAAACAGTATAGAATACATAAATCTCAGAATCATCTCCCGATATAAAATCAAAAAAATCCTTCTCTGCCAACTTCTTCGCGGCAAAATCGTTTATCTCTACATCAAACCCGTTCTTTTGTAGAACGGTTGCCATATACAAAGTTGGTAGGTGCGGTAAGAAGTATATGCCATAATTGCACCCATAGCATCTGTCTGCCGCTCTCTTCCCGTCCAGCGCAGGCGGGATCAAAAAAGATACTTTCACACAACCCCACCCCTCAGATCTATACTTTGAACCATCTTTCCAAATTTATTTTTGATTAATGTAAGTGTACATCTCACTCCGCCAAATGTCCAAGCAATGCTGCGTGTGAGGTATATGACGACTAAAAATAGTGCAGCGAGATCCTTAAATTTGTAACTTAATCTAACCGCAGAGGCAAAATAGATACTTCCAATTACGATAATTAGTCCTGTTGCGAGTATCAGGGATCTTTTGAGGAAGGGTGAAGTAAGTAGCAAGATCCCAATTAAGGTGAATAAAAATGGCTGCAAATTCATCCATAAAGAGGTTACTTCATCTCCTTTCGCCATATCCCAATTTTTGAGATACATTTTGGGAATGTTGGTGCCGTAGGTGTACTGTTGTTTGAAGAATGATACTAAATCGCTCCTGTGATGGTGATACACAATCGCTTCTTTATCAAAGCGGATATTGTAACCGGAACGCGTAATCTTATGTCCAACCTCTGCATCGTAACTTGTATCCAGTTCTTCATCAAAGCCACCGACTTCCTGTAAAGCAGTCTTCTTAAAAATCACATTCATGGTTGCAATCCTTGATATATTTTCAGGCATTCTTTCATACCGATCCTGTAGCTCATATCCTATTATTCTGGGTATCAGCTTGTCATCATTTGCAGTTGAGCATAGCCCTCCAACCCCTGCAATTTCTGGGTCGTCCAGATGTCTGACAAGCGATTTTAACCAATTTTTATCTACTATTGCATCCCCATCCCCAAACGCAATGACGCCACCTTTGACCTGTTCAATCATGGGATTATAAGCAGTTGGTGGGTTGCAATTTTCCTGTATAATCTTTACAGGATATTTGGATAGGGCCTCAATTGTGCCATCGGTAGAATATGCATCCAATATGACTATATCGATACTCTCTTCAGGATAATCTAAATTCAGTAAGGACTGTATAACATCATCAACATAATTGACTACGTTTTTAGTCGGTATCAGTATAGTAACGTGTGGATACATGGTTTCCGCCTACCTTTTTGCGTACAGCAAGGATGAAAGTAAACTCTTACTATTCTTCCCCTCATAATCTAATCTTAAACAGAGATAGAAGAGAAAAAATCCAGAAAGGAGTGATAGCGCTGCTAATGCCTTAAAACCAGATAGCACTATCACATCCAAATCTTCTCCCCCATCACATTGACTGCCCGCATCCACGAGCAGTCTCTCGAACATTTGATTTTAGTTCCGTTTTAACCCTAATTTTTTAGGGTAAACACTAGAAATAATGTTTTTAGGATACTTAATATTTTCCCTAATTTTTCAGTTATAAAACTTTAAAGATTATCTCGTCTTTTGCGCAGTCCCTGTGATTGTATATAGCAAAATCCCGGGGTGCCAAAAAAGAGCAGTGACTGTCTCTTAAACATTCACTTCAGTCAGGTTTTTTTAACGATCCTCGGCGTTGACCGGTCTTTTTAGATAATTTATATATGGTTTCTTAGAGTTCTTTTGCCATTATTTACGAAGTACATCAACATAGTAATGATGCGGAGACATACCTTCTCTGAAAGCAATCCTCAAGTACACTTTCAATTTGTATGGTCTAGCTCAATGTATAGATACCTGTTTATCAAAAAGAGTGCATACATAAACCCAATTAAATATTTCCATCCCTTAATAGAACATCCACAGATGAATTTTATTCTTTGATTTTCTTGAATATTGAACTGCAGTTTGTTACTTCTGCACCAATCGATTTTTAAAAAAACTTCGTGCATGCCTGGTCTTATTTCAAAATCCTTTATTTCACCTCTGGAAATTACACCCAACTCTTTATTATCCAAAATAATCCTGTATTTCCTTGCTCCGTCAACATATTGTTTTGCTCTTTTTACGACAATTGTTGAATTTCCAATCATATCTGCCCATACCACTAGTAGTTCATCCTATCTATTATTTAATATTTCCAATAAGTATGCCTAAAGTAATAGTCGAATTTAATGATTCTGTCGCATCCGAAACCTCGAGTTAGACATGGCGATGTATTTACCCGAAATGAAGAGGCAGTCAGATATGCTATTTTGGACGATACGGAAGGTGAGTTACGATAGTGACGAAGCGTTTCGCCCCCCTTCCCCCGTCTTACACATATCTACTTCATTAGCTGTTTGAATCTCTCTACCGTCAGATCTGCACCTCTAAGAATGCTTTTTAAGACTTTAGGATGGAGAACCTTTTTTGAGTGATAAGGGACAGTCACACGTGTTCCTTCTCTATTTTTGTAGATCCTATGACTTCCACTTTGGCGAACACAGATAAAACCTTCCTTCTCCAATACTTTGATCACTTTGTCAGCAGTAATTCAAGGAAGCTTCTAGCTCATACAGCTACTTCCAGTGAAGTAAGGCTCACAGGTTTAGAGATAGGAATATCTTCTCCACTCTTTATCCGATCTTCTATATGTAGGCGGATAGCGTCTTTAATGTTTTCCAATACTTCATCGTAACTATCACCCTGGGTATATAGCAGCCCTGAAACTCGGGACAAAAGGCAAAATATCCATCCGTATCCTTTTCAATCACTACAGGGACCCGATATCTCTTCATACATCTCAACTCACAATGATTTTACATGAATATAGTGGTACTACTTATTTAATAATCTTTCAACTTTTTTACAAAAATTCAAAACCCTCAACAAAAAACAACAACATTGAAATGACATCCAATCTAATAATGCAAATGATGATGAAACCGAGTTCGTGGGTATCATAGATTCCAATCCCAATAAGCTGCGATGCTCGATGTGTAATACAAGTACCCCATCTTTCTTCTTTGTATGGATTAATCGACAATCTCCGATTCGAAGCTTAAATAGACCTTCAAACTGCCCTTCACCAATTGTGACACATATAGTAAGTATGTCGATTGATTAAAGCACGGTGTCAGTAATTGAGGCTTAATTAAGCTCTCCTCTAATTGGTTTGAGAGTAGTCTGTACACTTGCTGCAATCTTTATTTTTATTTCGAGCCCCCCTGGGCTGCTGTATCAGGAGTAACTATAGGCCCTGCAGCTCTTTTTGTTCTTGCATTTGCCATTCTCCCTCCTGCATGTCTTTTATTTGCGGCAATTGGTTGTTTCTGGGTAGGGACATTTTTAATAACTACAGATCCATCGTTTCCATGGTAGTAAATTAAAGTGGGATAATGTAATATCCAAAAAATATGTTACGTACCATCGTAAAACATATAAATTATCAAATTCAACGTTATTGGGTGATTAAATGGCAAGAAAAACAATTACAGCAACAGTAGATATTATAGTGCCCATATCGCTTGTATATTCATATCTACAAAGTGTTTATAGCGGCAGTACGATTGATCTAATGAAAAATTACGTCTTTTCTTTAAATCGACTCAATTACAAGGTGATTGAAGATGTCCCCAATGATAAATTAGCTATTCAAACTGAGTATCTTTTTGTAAAACAAATTACAACTTGGATTCTTAATAAAACTGAGAATGGTACGGAAATAACTATTGTGATTGAAGGATACCCCGCTATCTTTTCAAAATTTATGCCGAAATTTACACGTGAGTATATTACCGGAAGTTATGTAATGCAATTGAAAAGCCTTGAGATAGTGTATGATATTATAAAAAATAATTGATTATGCCAAAAAAAACAACATCATTCAAATGACATCCGGTCCAATAACACAAATGCAGATTAAACCGAGTTCGTACGTATCTTAAATTCCAAATCCCAATAAACCGCGATGGATTTGGATGAAATCAAATAGATCCAAATCATCTGTAAACCTTGCTACGATGTCCAATGCGAAGTACAAGCGCCCCATCTTTCTTCTTTGTGTAGATCACCCGATAATCTCCGATTTGAAGCTCAAATAGACCTTCAAACTGCCCTGTGAGTGGGACTCCACTACTGGGATCTTCTGAAAGAGTGGCTTCCTGTTGGTCAATTATCCGTAAAGCTACCTGTTTATCCAACTTTTTAAAATCACGGGTGACAGATGACTTATATTCAACTTTAAATGCCAAGTTCTCCCATCAGTTCATCACCTGAGATGATCTCATCATCTTTATCGTTCAAACGCTCCAATGCAACCAAATAATCCGAGTATTCATTGATGTACGTCTCTATCGCTTTTCGAATGATATACGTCTTGGATCGATCGGTTATACTTGCCATCAATTTAGAATTGCTTAGGGGAGTTGGGTAATTAAGCAAAATCAAAAGCCCGAAACTTTAACCGAACACGAGATCACCACTTCTGAGGATTATACATTCAACGCAACCGGTATGTCCTATCTCGTTATGACCGGATGGATCGGCATACGAAAAGACGGGCTCGACATATCAGACAGCGATCTCACCGTGAAGATCGATGGGTAACCTGTTGACCTCACTATCACCAATCCTTCTGGAACAATGGAAGGTATGTCCGGTGCAGGCTATCTGAACACCGAATATGATGATCAATTCATGGTAGAGGTCGATTCTGCAACAATTCACGGGTCTAACAATGCCAAATATACCTACAACTATGAGAGTGATAAAGAACTCGCATTTGCAGTATAGGTGCGAAGTACGTGGGAACCGAGAACGGTTATGATCAGTATATGCGACCGTTCACAGTGTACATACCAATAAATCTTGAGGATGGCCTGCATACTTTGACTATAGAACCTGATATACCCACGAATTGCCCGGCACCGATAATAACGCAGATTGCGGCTACTTCGGTGGATGAAAGCACGGTGGCGGTTATTACAGAAGCCATGTTAATTGCCACTAATGTTAATTGCCACTAATGTTAATTGCCACTA
>JAXHTJ010000065.1:0-12655 GCA_034190245.1 Halobacteriota archaeon
ATTTATCAAGGCGGGATGACCTATCGAAGCGCAGCGTAGATGGGTCGTAGTTTTGATTAAACTTTTCTCAAAAGTTTACGGTTGATAGATTCATATTCCAGATGAGATGGATCATATTTAACCCAACTTTGACAGTTGGGTTATAAATAAGTATTTAATCTATCAATTTTCTTATGATCTCAATTTTTCATCAACTTTTTTGAAGTGGATTTGAAGGTTTTTTTCTCAGTGATACAATGTGGTTTTCGCGATTTTTTTAATATTTTTTACGCATAAATTTGACTGTTCTGACTATGACTGTAGTATATGATTTCTATATTTTTTAACCCGTTTTTTGACTACCAATTTGACAGTTTATTGTTCACCGATAGAATCAGGTTTGAAGACTTCTTTGGTTTTCCATTGAGCTGTTGCTTGACAGATAAAGCAAATGCATCAAAACAGAAAATTACCAAAAAATCCCCTATTGAATTTGACAGTTACGGTCGAATACATAAAACCAGAGGAAAAACGGTTCATCTTTTCCAATTTTGGGGGGTTTCACAGGTGATTTTGGGGCAAAAACGGGCAATCACTTGACAAGTCGGGGCAAAAACGGCCCGATTTTAGGCTTCTGTCAAATTAATTTTTTGAAGAAATTAGCGGATGCTAAGTGTCAAAGATGGGTTACATCGTATCAAACACAGATTGCTTTGATACGCTTTTTCTCTATGCTTACTTTATATTCTTGCTCTGCTTGGGTGTTGTTGTAGTATGGCGTTATTGGAGGGTGCAACGGGCTGATATGAATAAATGGGGCTGTGGGTAGGTGATATATAAGGGTTTGGGCGTTGAGAGGGTTAATTATGCAATAGGTTTGATATTCTAGAGTTGTAAATCCTATAATTCTACCCTAGACCGAAAGTCAAAGGCATCCACGAGAGCGGTAGGATTGTGATTTGATCCATTTTATTGATTTTATTTTTTTGTGTTTTACGTGTTATGTAATGGCGAATCTGAAGATTTTCTATTTTATCGTGGTTTCATGTTCATGGTGATCGAGTCAGCTTCTTGAACAGTTACACTATTTTATTCTAATATCTTCGCTTCATCTCCTAATTCCTCTTCTGTTTCTCTTCCTTTGCTTATATAGTATCTCACCCCAATAAATGTTATCACAAACAAGAAGACTAAAATCAGTGCTGCCCAAATACCGATTGTACTCCACTCATTGTGAACCGCGCCTTCATTGTTGGTGAGTTTATTATTATATGATCTCCACTCCAAATAAATGCCAAATTTATCATTATGTTTTACGTTATTGTTGACTATGGTGTTACTGCCCGAATGATGCAATTCGATACCGTAATTGTCGTTCGAATTCGCGGTGTTGTTAATGATTTCGTTGTTGCTTGAATAAGTCAAGTGGATGCCAAGGTAGTTCGAACTAGCGGTGTTGCTAATGAGTCTGTTGTTGCTAGAATGTCCCAGCCAGATGCCTATGATGTTGTTCGATGCGTTGTTGCCCGTGAGTGTGTTGTTGCTTGAAGAATATAGGTGGATGCCAAGGACATTGTCCGATGCGTTGATATAAGAGACTATGCAGTCGTTCACACCATTAAGATACACACCTGCATTACCATATGCCTCACCATATTCCGTTGCACCTTTAACTGCAAGTCCAATGATATTCACATAATCTGCAGTAACGTCGAAGACGTGATCATCTGGATTTGATGCAATAACTGTTGTCTCATCCGCCCCATTCTCAGACCTTATCGTCAAACTCTTGTTAACATCCACATTCTCATTATACGTACCATCCCTTACGATAATCGTATCTCCAGCCGTAGCATTATCAATCGCATCCTGTATCTTAATAAAATCTGAACCCTCGTTATTATCAACATACCATGTTTCAGCCGAGACAGTACCAATAAAAGCAATCAGTAACAGAATTATAATAACAGATCTAATTGAATATCTTATATTTAGAGACATAGCAGACACAATCCCCCTATATATTTACTCGTTCATGGCATAATAAAATATTCCAGAGTTGTAAATCCTATAATTCCACCATATTTCATGCCCCGGCTAAAATCAAGAAATATTTATATGTATGTTTGTATAAAGCTCTTTTAACGATTGAAAGGGTGATCAGATGCCAATTGATGGCCCGGTTACACGTTCTATGCAAATATGGGATGTAAAACAAAGATTCAAAAGAAATTTTGTGGATGCGAAATGTTGTATCTGTCCATCCCGTTTTATGTGTGAATGTGGAGACTCTTTGGGTTGCAAAGGGATGAGAAAAGATAGTGGGATGCCGTAAGATTTCTAAAATTCTGATTGTGTCAAACTGAACAACTGAAGAGATCATAAGCCATCTTTAAGACCCGTAAACCCGTCTCACAGATAATCGAAAAGTCTCCTCTGGCAGATCGCATCCTTGAGCATATCACTGTGTGAGATCCATCTATCTATTCCAATATCCAGAAGCTCCCCGATATAGTTAAAAGCCTCGTTCAGTGTATCAAACTTCCTGAATTCCCCTCTCAGGGCATTCCTCACATTTTCCCTGACGTTCCAGACCCCGACAGGCATTATGTAGCCAGGATGGGCCTCTCTTAAGATCACAACCCTTGCCTGACGCCGCTCTTTTGTGAGATATTCGTTCACCGCGAGCCTTGCAGCATAGTAGCACCCGCCTATCACAGCGTATCTTGTTCTTCCATTGTATCCTTCAGAATCCGAGTAGATCATAGTCCTGCTCCCTTTTGGATTCCATACCGTGTTCGGATACCATGCCTCTATCAGCTCGTAGCTCCATGCAAGCGGCATCATAATAATTATGAACCTGTTGTCGAGCTCCCATGACTCAAATACTCTGTACTCGTTTATTAAGGGGTAGTCCTTTACACTCTTTACAAGCTCCTTTGATATCGTGTCATCGACTGCAGTGATGCTCCATCTTGTCGGCACGAATTTTCTGTTCTTCTTCAGTCCAAAAGCACCAACACTAAAGGCACGCTGGATCTTTGAGACCATCGTTCCTTCTTCAAAGAGGTCCATGATAGCTTCTTTTGCCTTAAGATCCGTATCACTGAAGGCTTTATCGATTCTGTGGTCTATCTTCAGTGTGCCGATATCGAGCTTCTTGAGTGGAGCCGATGGTCCGAAAGGCTGTGAGTTGTCATCAAGAACCAAGCGGCCGGACGGTCTCTTTGAGAACTCCACTTCAGTCTCCGTTGGGTCAGTAGAGATGGCAAGATCCCTCGTATATTCAACAATCCTCTCTCCTTCCAGCTTGCCCACATGAACCCGATGTTTTCCCCTAACAAGCTGGAAGCGGAATCTAACAATATCTTCGATGCTCTTTCCGAGCCATAGTTCAGGTGTATCAAGAAGACCCGTATCGCCATGGACAGGTGGGACAAGTGGACCGATTGAGACGTAAGGATAGCCGAACCTGCCTATAAATACGCCTGGCGGGGAAGATCCATCAAGATGTGTTCCATCGATCAGGTCTTTTATCTTAAGGTTTACATACAGCTTGAGAAGGATGGGGCAGCTTGACTTTCCACACAGCATCTTGGAGCCCTTGCATAAGACGCATATGGAGCTTTTTGATGAACTTGAGACCTGAAGTTGTGTTTGCATACCATAGAAAGATTTGGCCTGATTCGTTTTAAGGATATCTGATGTGAGTGGGGCAAAGCTTCAGATCCCGTGCAGGGCTTGAGAGATGGGCTTCAAGTTCCAAGAATAGCATCAGAGAGAATTGGGAGGCATACACTCTAAAGCGTATGCAGGTACTCTTTCAACTCCCATTCCGATACTTGCATCCGGTAGGCATCCCACTCGATCTTCTTACTCGCTATGAAATTGTTGAAGACATGGTCCCCCAATGTCTTTTTGACGAGTTCACTATTTTCTGTTATTGCTATTGCTTCGATCAAGGTTCCAGGGAGGGCGTTTATTCCTTCTTCCTCCTTCTCATCCGCACTCATGCTGTAGACGTCTTTTTCTATCGGTTCAGGTAGCTCATATTTGTTCTTTATCCCTTCGAGTCCCGCTGCAAGCATCACAGAAAACGCTAGGTAGGGGTTACATGCTGGATCGGGGCTCCTGAACTCTATTCTTGTTGCCTTCTCCTTTCCCGGTTTGTACATCGGCACACGGACCATCGTCGATCTGTTTCTGCGCGCCCATGAGATGTAAACAGGTGCTTCATATCCCGGTACAAGGCGTTTGTACGAATTTATCCATTGATTGGTAATTGCCGTTATCTCAGGTGCGTGTTTCAGAAGTCCAGCAATGTAGTATTTACCCTTATCCGATAGGTGATACTTGTCCTTTGGATCGAAGAATATATTCTCCTCTCCCTTGAAGAGTGATTGATGGGTGTGCATCCCACTCCCATTCACCCCAAAGATTGGTTTTGGCATAAACGTTGCATAGCAGTTATAGTGTTGAGCCACCTCCTTGACCACAATCCTATAGGTCATCATCGCATCAGCCATCGAGAGTGCATCTGTGTACCTCAGATCTATCTCATGCTGTGATGGTGCAACCTCATGGTGGCTGTACTCAACCTGAATTCCTATATCTTCAAGCATCAGCACTGTATCCCTTCTCAAATCCACGGCGGCATCCAGTGTTGTCAGATCGAAGTAGCCTCCTTCATCGAGTGTCTCTGTGCAACCAGAATTTTTGAAGTAGAAGAACTCCAGTTCCGGGCCCACATAGAATGTGTAGTCATCCTTCTTAAGAAGCTCCAGATTCCTCTTAAGAACGTACCTGGGATCACCCTCATATGGCGTCCCATCAGGGTTCAGAATATCACAGAACATCCTGGCAACTGCATACTCTTTTGGCCTCCATGGCAGCATATTAAACGTGCCTAGGTCAGGTTTTGCAATCATATCGCTCTCATCAATCCTCGCAAATCCTTGGATGGATGAGCCATCAAAACCCATTCCATCTTCAATTGCACCTTCCAACTCTTCAACCGTAATTGCGAAGCTCTTAAGTCTTCCAATGATATCTGTGAACCATAGGTTAACGAACTTCACATCTCGTTCTTCAACTTCTTTTAATACTTTTTCCTTCAATTCATCCGTCATCTTTTGACACCTCCTTTCCTCTAACTTCTCCTTCCTTCTTTTGGTAAGAGGATTCATGAATTTAAATACTTTTTTGAGATCCTCCTCAATCAATTATCATATTTTTTTCATTTCATGAATATCAGAATACCATAATATAACTATATTTAATATTTTCTCATAAAAATTAAGAAAAAGTATGAAAATCTTCAAAAAAGTTAAATATTGTTGAATTTAAAGTTAAAAAGTAGGGCAGTGCTTTCACACTGCCTTATTTTGACATTCATTTGTCCTTATCCTGATACATTTTTCAACGGGAATCACAAATATCTTCCCGTCACCGATACTCTGTGTGCAGGCGTTCTTCTGTACTATATCGCAGACCTTCTCAAGATCTTTATCTTCAACGACTATCTCGATCTTGGTCTTTAGTAGTAGATCCACAACATACGTCTCTCCTCTCCACTGCTGTGTAACACCCTTCTGTCTTCCACGTCCCTTTACCTCAGTTACTGTCATACTTCCGAGTCCTTCGTTGTCTAGTGCATCCTTTACATCTTCCAATTTTGTAGGCCTTATGATCGCTTCTACTTTCTTCATCTTCACTCACCATCCCTTGCCGTTGTCTTTGTCTGAACAAAGTCGGGATATGTCACAACACCATGCTCACCAATGTCTAGTCCCTGTATCTCTTCTTCCTCCGATACCCTTATACCTATAGTTCTCTTGAGTGTATAGAACATTACGAGTCCAAGTCCAAATGCCCATGCGAAGTTTACAAGTACACTGATCAGCTGACAGGCGAAGAATCCGGCATTCCCATACAATAGGCCTGTCACCATCGGACCTTCAGTTGTGTAGTTACCATAAGTTCCGTCTGCAAAGAGTCCAAGGGCCAGAAGACCCCATGCTCCATTAAGACCATGCACAGATATTGCACCAACTGGATCATCCACCTTGAGCTTCCATTCCAGAAACCAGACACCTAAGTATGCTATTATTGCAGCAATAGCCCCTGTTAATACCGCTGATTTAGTGTTGACCCATGCACAAGGTGCTGTTATGGCAACAAGTCCAGCCAGTACACCGTTTCCGGTCATACTGACATCAGGCTTACCGTATCTCCACCAGGTAATGCACATCATCGTGAATGCACCAGCAGCAGCTGCAAGAACAGTGTTTACAGCAACTATTGATATTCTGAGCTCTGTTGCAGCAAGTGTGCTCCCAGGGTTGAATCCGAACCAACCGAACCAGAGGATAAAGACACCAAGTATTGCCAGGTTCAGATTGTGGCCCGGGATCGGGTTTGGTGTACCATCCTTCTTGTATTTACCGATCCTTGGCCCAAGAAGATATGCACCTGCAAGGGCAACGAAACCGCCCACACCGTGGACGACGCCTGATCCTGCGAAATCGAGTGCGCCATACCCACCACCAAGGTTTATCATAAACTCTGAGGAGCTGAGCCATCCACCACCCCATATCCAGTGCCCATAAATCGGATATATAAGTGCACTGATTAGTATGCTGTATATCAGATAAGTCCGAAACTTCGTCCTTTCAGCCATCGCACCTGAAACTATCGTAGCTGCCGTTGCGGCGAAGACCATCTGGAAGAACCAGAGCATCGAGGTGCTTACATCATAAGCATCTCCGCCAAGGAAGAACTTATCAGTACCTATAAGGCCAAAAGCGCTTGCACCAAACATGAATGCAAAACCTACTGCCCAGTAGACGAGTGCGCCAGCAGAAAAGTCCATCATATTCTTCATAAGTATGTTTGCTGCATTCTTTGCCCTCGTAAGCCCAGTCTCGACCATTGCAAACCCTGCCTGCATGAACATCACAAGAGCTGCACAGAGCAGCACCCATACGAAGTTTACAGGAGCATCAGGATCTTCGGCGAGCGTCTCTGAACCGGTCGGATCACCTGCTATTGATATTGGTATGACGGAGGATAGTAAACTCAGTACTACCAGTGTCGTCAATAAAACCACTTTTATATTTGTCTTCATATTTTTTCACCAATATTTGGTTATTCCATCAATAGATATATCATTATTTGAGAATTAGTCATAAAAAATATGAAATAATGTGAAAATAATCATATTATCTTAAATAGATTAGAGTATTCTACAATCTACCACTCGGTCGGCCTTTATTGATCCTTATTTTTGTTGATCTAAATCATTCAACGTTTAAAAATTCCCTTGCAGCTAAATTAGATCATCAAGAATCAGGTTGCCGGAATTCCAGATATAACCCATCATGTCTACAACATCAGTGGAAGCACACTTTGGGCATATCGCATTGGACGATATCTTCTGTTGCCAGATACAAGAACAGTTTCTGCATCTAAACCGCGTCCAAATATCTTCTACAATCTCCTCATCCAGCTCAACATCAATACTCCTACATTCAGGACACTGGGCCATCTCTCTTGATGCTTTCCACTTATGTCCACACACCATGCAAGTTGCTTTCATGTTGCCTCAATAGTATATTATCTGCCTTATATTCGTAAATACCTTTTCACATCATCAGCTTCCCATCTCTCTTGGCCCTCTTGTAATAACTTCTCCCATGCAGGTTCATATACATCCAGGCAATGCGAAAGAAGAGGGGTAACCTTGGAATCCAGAATTTCCTCGGGATCTCCTCAGTAGGATTTCTGGATCCTAATTCCAGTTCTGCGGTGATGATTCCATCCCCATCTTCACGCTTTAATCGTGCCAATATATTCCCATCTGCATCTACAATCTGGGTCTCTCCGAGATAGAATGAGAGATAAGGTATACCTGGAAGCAGGGGAAAATCACCATCCAGGTCCCCGGCATGTGCTGCATGTATAACTGGCACTCCAAGCATCCTGGATGGAGTGTCTATCATAATCTCGAGGTTCCGGTTATCAAGATTTTGGAGATACCTCTTAAGAATCGGTAATCTTGGAACCGTCCACCAGCATGATCCACCAACAAGCAAATCTATCTTTCCAATAAGCCGTTTTGGGGTCCTCGAACGTACAAATTCCCAGCACATTGCAACCCCTACACGCGCATCGGGTGTATCGATTATCCCATCATCACCGCCTCCAACGTAATAGCAGTTCTCCCACATCGTTGGCTGATCCTTGTCATGAGTGGCATAGGAGCCGTCTGGCATAGCAAGCACAAATGTATTGTAACAGTCTCCATCCTTTGATGCTACAAAAGAGCCCCCTACAAACCCGTCATGCTTCATCGCCAGATCTCTAAGCATCTTTAGGGCTGGCCCTTCGAAGGGGAGTGATCCTTTGAGAAGTGAGGGATGATAAGCCATCGCTGTTGTGAAAAATTCAGGAACAATGACCCACTTTGCCCCTTCAGAAAATGCTTCTTCGATCAACCCCTCTGCTTTTTTCATGTTGGCGTCGATATCTCCAAGCTTTGCATTCATCTGCACAGCAGCAACCTTGATTTTATTCATTTAGATATTACTCATTTTAATACCTCTTTTCCTTTTCTTTGACGCGTATCATGACACCGAATCTATATCTTCCAGAATCTGAAGGCACAGTTTCAGGGCATCTTGCAGGTTCTCCTCTCTTATGTTTTCAGGAACATCCTCAGGAATATGCCAGAGGGTGAATAGCTCATTCTCGTCCATTCCCAGGATGGTTACCGCTTTAAAACCCTTTCTTGCAATGGATGTGGCATCATTGTTGCCGTATTTTAGAACAATCGGTTTAACAGGGACATTGCACTTTTCACCGGCCTTAACAACCATGCTTGCCAGCACCCATGAGAGGTTTGAATCTACCTGTGTCTCTCTTGTGATCACTCCAAACCTGCCTTGACCAACTGTTTCCATATTAACCACGTATGCGCCATCTGGCTCTCTTTCGTACCTTTGGAGAAGGCCTTACTTCCCAACATTGCCGGTTCTTCAGCTCCAAATGAAACGAGCCAGACCTCTGTGTTTTCGGGCGGGTCTTTTGAAACTTTTTGAGCTATTCCCAAAATTACTGCGAGCGCTGATAGGTTATCATTTGCCCCCAATATGGGTCTTCTTGTTACCATGTTGAAGGTAAAATAGGAGATGGACACGACACTGATAAGTCCAATTATTACTGTAAAAATCTCAATAGGCAGGTAAAATGGCGTTAGATCGATGTGGACGAGTCTTGCTATGCTCGTTCTGATTGTACCAAATAGAGGAATCATGTCGAGATTGTACCAGAAAGTCTTCAAAGATGCGATTACAGCAAATATGATGGCTGTAATTACCGGAATATTCTGTATTACCGATAGTCTATCTTTATGCTTTGCAAAGAGAGGCATGTAGAAGGCCGAATCATGGTGACCTGAAAAGATCACTCTCCTCTTTGGTGTCCCATTTGGTTTTATGATTGCGATTACGTTCCCTGAGATTCGGGATTTGAGTAGAATGTCGATGACCCCCATCCCCCTCATTCGGGTTAAAAAAGCGATTATAAAGGTTGATACTATTACTGTAGTGGCCAAAAAAGGATGTACAAAATAGAGGATAAAGCCCAGGAGAATACCAACAAACTCAAAGATGATAAGGCCCTGCAAAGCATAGGGACGGCATTTAAAGAATTCATCCACTGCCATCTCATCACTCAACGGTTCCAGTTTCTCCTTTAGGTACTCTGATGTTTTTGCTTCCCCCTGACTTCCCGTTATCCGGGGGCCTGTCTTCTCGCAGATCTCAAAGATGTAATCTATAAGTTCATCAGGCAAGATTATTCACCCTTAATCTCAGTTTAATCCAGGGGCATGAGAACCACAATCCAATCTACCCCATCGATTCTGAAGTGCTTCTGGGCTTTAGCACCCTCTTTAAAGGTCACTCTTTTGGATGGAGCGTTAACCTCTTCAATCTCGCCCTGGATGTAGTGATAGCCCTCTTTTTTAAATTCCTCCTTCAGAAGACGAGCCATCTTGGTTCCTATGCCACGACCCCTATTTTCATCATCTACACCCATGAACTGGATCCGCATACAAGGTGTCTTTGGCCGGGTTTTGAGAAGCCATAGCGCGAAAAATCTAACAGTTCTATAGCTTTTGATGACCCCTAACTCCTTCAACAAATTGATCCCAAATTCAAGGGAGAACCAAACGTTGGGGATCCAATCATCACTGAAACAGAATGCAACACATGCCATTTTATCTCCTATAAAATATCCATACGTGTAGACATTGTTGCTCTTTAAAATAATCTATCCAGGTGCTTGAACATCAGACTGAGATCATCGCTACTGAAATGCAGGATCTTGAGCAGGGGCAAATCCTCCCGGAATGTTTCTCTGTGAACTCGTAAAGCCTCGTCGAAATGGCTCATATCAATTCTTCTCATCTCTTCATTCATGCAATCACCTTTTTTGCAGCCTAATCACTCACGATATGAATACTAAATCATTAACAGACAAAGTTAATGGAGGTGAATGGTGGAAGGGCATCATAAGTCTCGAATATAGTGTTATGTAGGCAGGAGGTCAACCTATATAACTCATAGCGCTGGAACAATCGAAGCCCTCCACCAGATCTATCTTCAGATCCCCGGGGTGCCAGGCCCTGTCAGGATACACAAGCTTGGGGAAGAAACGTGCGGTGTTTGAAGCTATCTTGGTCGCAAGATGTTCCTTTCCCAAGAGCTTTTCGCAGATATTATGAACCTCTCGTCTTACAGCTCGCTCGTTTATGTAGCCCAGGGAGTGTAGATACTCATGAAGTAAAATATGAAATGCGTAGGGCTTGTACAGCTCTGGTTGTGTCTCCTTTATTCTCTGGAGAGGGATTCTATTCATCACTATTATATTGCTTCCAATGGTGAAGAAGCCTCCAAGAAATCCTAATGGGTGATTACCAAGGTCGGCGAGGCCTAACATGAGGCCAGCTCGACTATCTCCAAGACTCTTTCGGGTGGCGTCTTTTACCACCTCAAATATCTCTGCCAAGTTTTCCGCCTTTTCAAGACGCTCGCTGAAATTTGTATCCATTAGATAACCTTTGTTTATTCTGGTTGGTTCTTCCTTAGGAGATCAAAAGGAGCAAATGAGATCACTTGCCCTCATCACCTCGCTGGCCTTATAATATCCCTCTCGCCTGCAGGTTCGAACTCTTTTAATACGGCCTTTGCAAACTCCTGTGTTGCGTGTCTGAAGTCGAATGATAGGTCAGGATCTGAGAATGCAACCTTGATGAGCGGACTCGCCGCCCAGGCAGATCCTCTGGCAAGCATCGCTGCATAGCAGAACATCGGGAATCCCAATGATCCCACTGTGTAAGACATGTATGGAACATTCGGTCCTTTTAGCTCTGGAAGACCGCCTTCTTCCGGTCTCAAAGATGCTCCGTATGCAAGACCAGTATGGTGCTGCACTTCCTGTCCGGACCAGCCTGTTCTGAACCAGCCCTCCTTCATACCGAGTCCAACGGCGTAGTTGGCTGCGATCTGTGTCAGCTGAGAATCACCGGTAAATAGTGCTGCTACTATAGATCCGCCATAACCTACAACGAAAGTCCTTATCGCACCGCCCCAGTGGAACTCCATCAGCGTAGGATACTTGTCGTACTCATCCATTATCAGATGGGAAACCATATGCACGAATGGTTTTATGGCTCTCCATCTTGCAGGCATTCGCTCATGTCCGCCAAGTATCGACCCCATCAATCCAAAGACGCCTGTTGCACCATCTTCTCCTCCACCGGGGATCACATCTCCAAAGGATGCTGTCAACTCGTTTATATCGAGGAAACCGGAACCGAGGAAAGAAATTGCTGCACAATTGAAGCCGACGCCTCCTGCCATGTACTGCCCGTACCATGCGTTTGTGAGGAGCTCAGTCCACATTGGTTGACCTTGAGTGACAGATGAGAAAAGAGTTCCCATCGCATCCATATCTCCTGAGGCGAGTAGCTCCATGGTTGGAATTGGTGCCACGTTCGATTCGGCAGGGCACATATCTGCAAGGTATCCAAATGGTATACCTCCAGGCTCATTTGGTGCTCGCGATCTGTTCTGCCACAGTATCTCTCCCATCCTCACCTGCTGAGCATGCCTTGTCGAGAAAGCGATATCCGAAAGCACGGATTCTCCGGTGAGCCTATATGTTGCAACAAATGACATCGTTGCAGACTGGGCAGCACTCCTTACTATCGCTCCACCGTCCATCATCCTCACCCTGAGTGTTGGTTCATGCACAGCAAGGCAGAGCTTATCACCCACACCTACCTTCAGCATCTCCGCCCTTTCGGGGCAGAACTCGTTGTTTATGTTCACTATGAATCTGCGATCGAACTGGTCTGCCAGCTCATCATCACCAGTGAAGACCTTTCCATATCCATCCTGTGTCAATCCAGGGTGTATCTCTGACATGTGCTCCTGAATGACAGCACCTCCGGAGAGCCTGTGTTGGAGGGTCTCCATAAAGAGGTTCATAGTCTCTGGTGATATCTCCTTTCCGAGCCTGAGCTGGATAGTTCTGTGAGCCACATCCAGATTTATGATGACGGTTCTCTTGATGTCATCCAGCATCTGATGCATGGCTGCGTTGTTGAAGA
>JAXHTJ010000066.1:0-12532 GCA_034190245.1 Halobacteriota archaeon
GGCGATTTTGTCATGTCGGCCAGTATTCACGGTGCCACATCTTTTGGAATAGAACCGGACAAAGAATGGGTCAAGCTTTCAAAATTATGGCTAGAAGCATCAGGGATAAGTGCGCTTTTATGCATGGGCGCAGGTGAAGACCTACCTTTCAAGGATGACGTATTTGACATCGTCTCGTGCAATTTTGTTCTGGAGCATACAAAAAGTCCTGCCAGGGTCATCGAGGAGATGGTAAGGGTTCTCAGGCCCGGAGGATATTGCTATTTGAACGTTCCTAACTACATCTTTCCATGGGAGCACCATTATAAGATTATATGGTCTCTTATTCTTCCGAAACTGCTAACAAGGTCATATTTGCAATTGAGGGGGAGAGATCCGGAGTACATGGATCACATATATCCAATCACCTCCACTTTCATATTCAGAACACTCGGTAAACTTAATATCAAGATCGTCGCAAACCTGGTAGATGATGCCATAAGAGACCCGGACGAGATAATATCAGGCAGATGGAAGATCCTGTCACACATGATCAGGACGCTTCATATTCCCATCCAGTTCATAAATCTGATTTCACCGGTGACATCGATCATTGTCACAAACTCGGCCCAGGATTCAGATATCAAGTCAAATCGTCCATACAAGAATAAATGAGGTGATAAAATCATTAGAGGGTTACAACGTGAGTGGATCTTTAAATTTTCAGCAATTCTTATAGGCATCTTAATTGCAGTTATTATAAGCGAAATTGCCCTTGGAGTGATATATCCTCCATACTCATCTCCAACTCACTACCATGTTTGGTCACCTAATCTGAATATTACTTTTGACCCGCTCTCGGGTGCGATGCCGGGAATAGAAGGGAAGTCTTCATTCATCATCAACTCGGCTGGTATTCGAGGAGAGGATTTTTCCGTAGCAGAAGACAACACCTATAGGATCCTAACAATCGGCGGAAGTACTACTGAGTGCCTTTACCTTGACCAAACAGAGGCCTGGCCATATCTCCTGGGCGAATACTTGAATAAAACTGCTGATGGGCGAGATGTGAAGGTAGGGAATGCTGCAAGGAGTGGTAAGAATTCAAGACACCACATAATGCATGTAAAATATCTGCTAACAGAATATCCCGATATTGATGCGATCATAATACTTGTAGGTATCAATGACCTGGGCTTACGAATCAGGATGGGTGATCAATACGATCCACATTTCATGAACAGTAGCGGAGCAGAAGAAGAGATGATTGATCAGTCTTTTGAGTGCGCAGTTTCACCGGAAGATTACTCATCCTCACCATTTTATGAGAGGACGAATATATGGCGGTTTGCAGTAACTTTATACCGCCGCCTCTCTTATCAAGAAGCTGAAACGATAGTTGTTCAGGATAGAGCCGGGGAATGGTATCTGAAAGAGCGGCAAAAGAGGATGAATGCAACAGAAATCCTGGAAGAGCCGCCAGATCTCTTTCTGGCTCTTGAAGAGTACGATAGAAATATAAACTCAATTATTGATCTGGCAGATGATAGGTCCGTTCGCGTGATCTTTATGACCCAACCCACACTATGGAGATCCGGGCTTACACAGGACGAAATGGACTTGATGTGGTTTGGCGATGATGGTAATGGTAGTTATTATTCTGTGCAGGCACTCAATACGAGTATGGAAAGGTACAATGAGAGGCTGCTTGAGACCTGCAGCTATCGGGGAATCGAATGCATCGATCTGGCAGATCAACTGCCTCAAGACGCAACTGTATTTTATGATGACGCTCATTTCAATGAGAATGGAGCACGATTGGTAGCATCAAACATTGCCGACTATTTGAATACTACAGAACCATTTGTTAGCTGACCCTATCAATCCGATTTAACCCTACTTCCTTTCCTTCCACCGGAGTTTGATCTTCCCTCTTTATCATAAAATCTCCAATCACAAGATGATCCATCTCAGTTCTTATAAAACAAGCATAAGCATCCCGTGGTGTACAGACTATTGGCTCACCCCTGACATTAAACGAAGTGTTTAACATCACAGGCACTTCCGTTGCCCTGTAGAACTCATCGATCAGATCATAGTAAATCGGATTGACCTCCCTTGAAATTGTCTGTATTCTCGCCGTCCCATCAACGTGTGTCACCGCAGGAATCTCTCTTCTTTTATCCTCTTTAACCTGAGCAACGAGCAACATGTATGGACTTTGCCGGTCAATTTGAAAATATTCGGAAGCGTGGTCAAGCAGAACCGTTGGTGCGAATGGTCTGAAACTCTCCCTGAACTTCACCCTTGCATTAATTATATCCTTCATCTTCTCATCCCTCGGATCGGCAATAATACTCCTGTTTCCCAGAGCCCTCGGTCCCCATTCCATCCTGCCCTGAAACCATCCCACAACTCGTTTATCCGCGATGAACTCTGTGGTTCTTCTCAATAATTCATCCCTCTCCAACTCTTCGTAGATCACCTTCTCTTCGTCGAGAAAAGACTTTATCCCCTCTTTCGAATAGGAAGGACCAAGATACGCATTCTGCATAAAATCTTTTTTTGGGCCTGCTCTGCTCGGATTGTTCTTATGTGAGTGATCGCGTCTGTTGCCAAGAATATGAAACCAGATGAAGGTTGCAACACCAATACATCCACCGGCATCCCCTGCTGCAGGCTGTATATAGACCTCTTCAAACGGCGTCTCTCTGAGAATCTTTCCATTCGCTACGCTGTTCAATGCCACGCCACCCGCCAGACAGAGATTCTTCTGTCCCACCTCCTCGTATAGATGATTCGCCATCCTGATCATCGCTTCTTCGGTCACCTGCTGGATGCTCATTGCAACATCACAGTGATGCCCTTCTATCTTTGATTCTGGCTCCCTTGGAGGATGGCCAAAAAGTTCGATGAACCTCTCATTTATCATCTGCTGGGTATATGTATATGCAAAATAATCCATGTTCAGTTTGAAGCCACCATCTTCTTTCAGGTCTATCAGGTTCTCCATTATAAGATCATAATAAACACCTTTACCGTAAGGCGAAAGCCCCATAACTTTGTATTCTCCACTGTTCACCTTGAACCCAAGATACTGAGTGAATGCACTGTAAAGCAGTCCAAGAGAATGTGGAAACCTGATTTCATGCGTCAGAGTAATCTTATCTTCGCTTCCATATCCATTCGAGGTGGTGGCCCACTCGCCCACGCCATCAACGGTCAATATCGCCGCATCCTCAAAAGGCGAGGCAAAAAACGCACTTGCAGCGTGTGACTGGTGATGCTCCGTAAATATTATCTCCCCCTCATACTTCAATTCTCTTCTTATAAGATCTCTAATCCACAGTTTTCGCCGTAGCCAGATGGGCATAGCCACTGTGAAGAACTTCGCACCCTTCGGTGCAACAGAGATGAAAGTCTCAAGTATTCTATCGAATTTGACGATCGGTTTGTCATAAAAACCTACGTAGTCAAGTTGTTTAGGTGTTATCCCCTCACGTGCTAAACAGAACCTTATGGCATTGGATGGAAAGGCATCGTCATGTTTTTTACGTGTAAACCGCTCCTCTTGTGCCGCTGCCACTATCTTCCCATCTTTAAGTAGACATGCTGCTGCATCATGATAATAACATGATATCCCTAATATGTACACTCCATCCCCCTAATATTGCTTATAATACTCCTCCTCTTTCACCTCTATTCCTTTCCAATATGTATCTACATCGTCTTGCAGTTTCAGATCAAGAAAATCCTTCTTCAGCAATCGCCCAACCGATCCATAAAGTGTGATTACGGTATAAAACATGAGGCTGAGAAGAAATTTGGTGTTATAATGGCCAATTATCCTTCCCAACTTCATCCAACTTTTCAAGATCCCCTTTATTGTCACGTCCATCCTGCCTTTAACCTGTATCAACAGAAGGTCCTGATTATTGAGGTGATTCAAATGGCTAAATTAACGGATATATAAATGGCCCTATCGTTTCCACGATTATTATAAGAATCGTGAGTAGTATCAGGAGGATTAAGATAGGGGCCAACCACCATTTATTCTGCTTTTTCATAAACTCAAAGAATTCCCTCAATATTCCGAGTTTTCCCATCGTTATTCACATTATATCTCATTAACTAAAATCTTTCGTCTCCAAAAAATTGAATAAGAATAAGCGATTATTCTAAAGATATAAGGGAAGGGGCAAGAGTTTAGAGATGAAGCAAAGTTATAAAGTTTTTACTATCATTGCGATTCTTTCTTTACCTATTTTTTTGGTACTTGATGGGGTCTGGCTTCCCAGAGGTTATTTATGGCTTATGCCCCTTATCTACGCGGGTATCTATCTTGCTCAAATTGTATTTGCCCTACTCTTATTTCAAATTCTCACAAGTAGAACTGATAAGACCATCTCATTTCCGTTAGCTCTTCACCTCAAGTACGATACAATCTTTTCTACCGCTCTTATAGTCGCATCAATTATCTTGATGATTTCAAGCCCCATAAAAGAAGGTTTGTGGATGCGCTCTTTTTGGGTCCTCATAGTCATCTCCTTCTTACCCGGGTATGCTCTTTTAAGGCTTTTTGGTCTTAACTCCCATTTTTATAGACTTGAGTTGCTACTTCTCTCTCACATATTCAGTTTCATCTTTGTGGCATTCTGCACTCTTGTTATTCTAATCTCCGAGATACCCATCACCACGCTGTATTTCTCTTTTATTCTGATTGGAATTCTCTCTCTAATCCGGTGCTTAAAGGATGATGAAAAACCTGCCCTCATCCAGATCTCAAAGAGCGAAGCGCTTGCAATACTTATATCTCTACTTTGCTTTGCAATTCCGATAGTTGCAACCTACCCCGGATACTCTTTTGTAGCAGGAAGTGATATCGCAAATAATTTTTGGCAAGCGCGAGTGCTTGTGAGGTCGCCTGTTATGTACTCCGAGTCAGAACGGCTCTTATTCAACCTTTTTGAAGGTGCATTCCTCGCTTTATCAGATTCTACAATTGCCGTTTTTCAGACTTCACTCGCTTTTTTGATTTTGATGCTCCCGCTGAGCTTTTACGTGATGGCAAGGGAGTACCTGGAACAGATCGATGATAGACTTCCATCAATGGCACTAATCTTCTGGTCTTTTTTATCCGATTTTGTCTTCCTCTCCCTCATAAGATTGAGGTTCACTCAAGGGGCAAGTTTCGGTAATAGCGCATCAGAGATCATCTCTTTTCTTTCCACCCTATCAGAAAAGACCGGGGGGATATTCTCTTCGCACCTTAGATTCTGGTACATCCCGCTTACCTTCTCTCTAACCGTTCTATTCTTCCTTCTTCTCCTCCTCAAACGCACCGATATACCCAGGAGAATATTCCTGCCAGTATTCACCTTTCTCTTTACAGGGATGTTCCTTTCTCATGTCGTCGAAGCAGCGGTGTTTGCCCTCTTTCTCGCTTTATATGGGGCCTATTCAAGAAACAGCTCAGTTAGAATTGACGATGCCCTATGGTCGTCTTTGTCAGGTCTTGGCCTGTCGTATGCGATTCTTCTCCTCACGGGATCATTCACGAAAGAATCGCTCAATCCCTCAATTATTGTGACAATCGTCATACCTATAGCAATAGTTGCTCTTGTTATCTCAATTCTCTTCAGGCTCAGAGATTTAAAGATGAATATTCCGATTAACGAGAAGATGTTCACAACTTTCTTCTTCATCTCCTATGCCCTGGCATTAGTTGTATGGTTTCTCTTTTTCGATCTTGACTTGAGCCAGGTGGCACTGGCAGGAATTGTGCCCTGGTTTCTTTATCCAGTAGCTTTAGGCATCGCTGGTTTTCTGGCTCTTTTAGCAATCCCCAGAATAATCGCTGATGAACAATTGAAGCTCTTATTGGGGCCAATTCTTGCATTCATGCTCTTCTCATTTATTATGGGAAAAGGTGTCTCACTAGTAAATGTCAATCTCTTCAATGTAGTCTACACAGAGCAGAGATTTTTATATTTCCTGTTGATGGGGGTATCGATTCTTGCTCCAATCTCCTTATTAAAGTTTTCACGGATTGGTCTCAAATCTCCTATGATCTTCAAGGTCACATCGATTATTACCATCATAGCTCTTTTTATGACTTCATCATTTCTTCTCGGACTGGAATACAGAAGCTCCCAGACTTTTCTGTTCGGTTATCCCTCAGAATCGGGTGTTAGGTGGGATGATATGATCGATGGGCTGGTTGATGCAGGGGAGGTCTTCGATGACGATCCAAGATCATTACTCATCACTGCTTCGACTCCGTCATGGATGATATCCCGTTTCATCTCTCCCAATTACTTGATGCCAGAGTCAGAGAGTCGCATCCTATGGCGCTCTTCTGGGTCGGAGTTGCCGTTATACATCTTTTACCGTGATTCTCATTTCTCTCACCCGTATATCTTTCTTCACTCATGGGATGAGATTGAGGAGTATGAACTTCTGGTAAACCTGAGGGACACATTGCCGGTTGTACTTGAGGATAAGAGTTTTTTGCTTCTCAACCTATCTACTGGCGTGCCTCCGCTCCCATCTTCCGATACAATATTAATCACTTCAGAAGATGCTCCTTTTTACATCTACGCTCCTCTTTTTCTGGGCCACTATGAATACACAACGGCAAAGGAGTGGGATCCTATTGTGAGGGAGGAAGGAAAGAGATTGATAATTCCTTTGAACTCTTCTCCTGACTACATCAGTTCAACGGAGATCCTGAAAGAATATAAAGATCATCCTGCAAGCGTTATTATACTGATGGATTTTGGAAAGCCTGATGAATATCATTTCGCAGATCCAGATAGGACAATAAACGCAAATGCACTTAAACAGGTCCCTGGTGCTAAGGAGATAGTTTATATAAACGCCCAAAATGCCCACCAATTGACCCAGTCCAAGGATCTGCTAAAATTATCCGGCATAAACCTCCCGGCATTTGACTATGATGATCTACCCAGGGCAGAAGGCTTCTTCAGGAAGGCACATTTTGAAGGGGAAGTGGAGCTTGAAACTTCCCTCATATCATTATCAGAGCCGGACGGCATGGACGTGAATATCCGATCCGACAACGGAAATCTAACTCTTGAGGATGTAACCTCAATTTTAACACACTCGAAAAGTGGAGTCATACTCAAGACAAAAGACGGCGAACTCGATGATGGAGATGGTTTTTATGTCAGATTAAAAACAAGCGGAAGAGTAGAGATAAAACCAGAAGAAGGAAAGCTGACTTTTATTGTTAAGACAGGTAGTGGTGAAGATTATACTTTAAATGATGTTAGCGAGGTGATTATAAATGAAACAGAAAAGCTGCCCACCCTTTCGAGGGTGCCAGATATCAGGGTGCAAGGTCTGACACATCTGAATGAGACTTATCTATTCGGGTCACTTTACTGGAGATATAGAACATACGGTGAGAATCTGACTGTAAGTGGTAATTTCTCCTGCCGATTTTTCATCTCGGATACCTACACCTTTATGGAGGATGTATCACTTGACGGAGAGGTTGCAAGACACCCGCCCTATCTGAACACATCATATCCGATCGCATTAATATGGTAGATCTTGAATGTGAACAGCCTACTCATCCGGCAGCTATATCGCCATCAATTTAGGCATAGCAACTATGGATACAATTACCTGTCCTAGGGTCCAGGCTATCCCGACTCCGATCAAACCAATTTCAGCCATCAATATGTAACTCATTCCAAGAGTAAATATCGCTATGAATGCGTAGAGGTACATGATAGGTGCCGTTTCCATCTGCACTCTTTTTATGGTTATATAGATGCTATTGAGTGTATATGGGATGCTCGATAGTCCCAATATCCATAGCATCCCAACTGCATTTTTAGAATAATCATCACCAAAGAAGAATAAAAGTCTGTCGCCGATGAGAAATAGGGCAATTATCGCCGGTATCAGTAGGATAAATATGAACTTAGTGGCTCTAATAACATTCCTTCGGAGTTCCTCCGGTTTATTTGAGCCTTCAGCAAATAGCGAGGAGTTAGTGGCAATTGATACCGTGAACAGTATCCCCGCAAGGGTCCAGGCAATATAGAAGTAAGCCGTCATTTCTGGTGATAAAACGTTGACGATTAACAACGGCAGAATCATGATCGGCGCAGATTCAAGGAGATAGGCAACATAGTTACCGGCCGAGAAATGCAGCATTTCATCAATTATTCTCCTCTTAATAACAGGAATTGGACGATATTTCTTCGGAGAAGATAAGGCTTTTGGGATGAAGAGGAAACTGCCGATAATAAGCGCTATAAAGATCGCTATACCCCATGAGAAGAAGATGCCAAATACGCCAAAGGATACTAACGCTATCGGTAACGCTATCTTGAACCCCATCCATATCATGCTCTGAAAGAAAGAGTATTTTGCAGTTCTCAATGCAACAAATATATTCCCTTCCAACTTGATGAGGGCAGAAATGGGGGTGAAGATAATGAAGAAGAGAAAGAAGGTCATGTTATCACGGATGAAGAGAAGAGCCGGAGAAAAGATATCAAGACCAATGATAAAGATCGTACCTAGTGCAACAGAAGATAGAACTGTTATTGTAAGACACGAGTTGATCAAGCCTTGTTTATCCTCTTCTTTTGGTAAAAACCTTATCACACCAAAATTCAATCCCAATCCGGAAAATGCAGCGATCATACCAGTTGCAGAAAAGATGGCGACAGCCAGTCCAACCTCTTCAGTAGAATAGAAACGGGTAACCACTATCCAGAAGACAAATCCCAGAGGAGAACCGATGACCGAAGTCAACATCATATAGTATGAGTTCTTAAAGAGCGGGTCGCTAAGGTGTTCTCTTAGCTCATCTATATTTTTTGGTATGGCCAACTTCACCGCATCATCTTCCTATGACCGTTATTCTATCACTTTGAACCTTCTTAGCGCACTAATACCTGTTAAAATTAAGATGAAAGAAGACAACACCAGAAGGATTGGTCCCAATTGAATTCCCCATGGCGTATAGTTCAACCCAAGCCCGATAAATACAATCACGCAGACGCTGAGCCCGACACTAAGCGCAAATCGTTCTGGCACGTCCAGTTCGTCCTTTCGAGGAAATAGGGCGGATACCAGCGAATATCCGGGCAAAAATAATGCCAGTGGAAGACCCACCACAGCTCTAACTGGTGTGGTATTGAATGGTGCAACGACTATAATGGCGACAGAAATTATAACAAAAGCAATTATGGTTATGATGTCCTTTGGTAGCTCCCTCATCAGATCCAGAGTGTCCATGTCATCATCTTAGTACACATAAATGATATATTTTTTTGTCGCATGAAAAAAGTTAAATTAAATAAGAGTATTAACCTTGATATGAGTGAGGGCATGGATGATGAAAAAAAGATAACCTTTGCTACAATAATTGTTTGCATAATCGGAATTGTCATCGTCTCTTTCATCATTATTACAACCACCTCTCTCACAAATACAACTTTCACCGAAAGTTATTCCTGGCTCTATTTTGAAGAATATGAAGAGCTTCCAAGGGTGATTGCTGTCGGTAACAAGGAAGAATTTGCTTTTACCGTCGCTTCCTTTCAGCATGATACGACGTCGTACACCTATAAAGCCTCCCTTGCTGGTGAGATCCTCGACGAAGGGGACTTTATGCTTCATCCAGGAGAGAATATGACGGTCAATGTCCCCTTCATATCGACAGAACCGGGCATTATGTTTCTGCGCAACCTCACGATCACTGATTCCGACCAACTAACTTATGATAGGACAACCACCACTATAAATTCAATGCCGATCGAAGTTCCAATAATAAATAGCGAAGATTCCGGGATTGTCCTCAATCTGGATCCGGATTCAGAAGAGTCCTATTCCTTTACGTCCAGCAGGACAGAACCGTTTGGAGATATTTTGGAACGACCGATTGATTATGGGGCAGTATTAGTTGAACCACGATTTTCAAGTGCTGGAATAAATTTTATAAATTACAACACCACAGTCGATAATGACGCAGGTGATATCCGGGTAACATATAAAAAAGCCATTTCAGAGTACCACTATGAGTTCAAAAATGTATCGGTTGTTGTAAATTCTGATGACGGGACAGAATACGAGATACACTTTTGGGCGATAGTGGCTTGAGCGCTTCCATCGAACAGGGAAGATATGGGGGAAAATTTTATAACTAATTCGGTAAAGATAAAGTAGTAATTTTACGATCTATTACTTGAAAAGGAATTGCAGAGAGGATCGCTTATAAGATGTAGAGTCGCTAAACATAACGAAATTGGCGAGCTTCACAGAATAATCTATAAGAAGATTCTTTTAATAAAGATCGATAGAACAGGGATGGCCTAAGTGATGTATCTGGAACACTCAGTTGTGATTCTATATTGTGCACTGATCATGGGCATCTTTTCTCTTGGGGGGTATTTCATCCTTTTGATTTTGAGACCATCCAACTCGTTTGTCAAAGAAAACTCCCTTCTTATCTCACCTCTTTTAGGAGGGTCTTTCATCATGGCCGCTCTTCTTTCGTTGAGTCACCTTGGCATCAGAGCCTCTGTTTCTCTTTTTTTCATCATCTTGATCTCCTTTGTTGCAGCTGCTTTAAATCGTCTAAAATTTAAGATATATGCTCAAAAATATTCTCCTCATGACCTCAAAATAATGGTTGTATCCACACTCATCCCATCCTCAGCCGTAGCGTATAAATTTATTAATTGCAGTGTTATCAGCCCGATCCTCTTGGATGGTGATTTAGTCCGGCATCTTGTTCTGACGAGCTACCTTACCTCAGGTACGTTAAAAGAACTGAACAATGGAGTTCATCGAAGTGTAGTGGATGGATGGGCCAGCCAACTCAATCTGTATCCCTCTGGATCCCACCACTTTACCGCTGCGATCTCCGGGATCTTTAATCTGGAGTTTTTCGAGTCATATGTGATCTTACAGCCTATCTGTGTGTCTCTTACTGCTATTGCCATCATCTTGTTCATTCGCTATTATGAATTTGATAGAGGAATTGAGTGGCTAACTCTCACTCTTTTACTTTTAAGTTACTTCAATTACTCGGCCGGATGGGGTAATCATCTCCCTCTTGCCGCTGCTGTCTGGGTCGGGCTTGCAGCAACTCTATTCGGGGTTATCCTGATGAGAGAGAGATTCGATTATAAGATATTCATTCTTCTATTCATATTCTTAGCCGGGGTCAATTCTTCTTATTCTTATTACTTCTTACTGATGATATTACCAGCCCTCGTAATATTCGTCTGCCATCTCAGGTTGATGGGAGTTTTAAAGATAGCTTCAATTATCATTTTATCTCTAAGCCTGCTCCTCTTCTTTGTAAAAGACCTGGCCATACTGATCGAAAGGCCGCTTAACTATTGGCTTCTGGGGCCGCCTCGTTACTTGCTTCATGAGTGGGGTATACTGAGTATCGGCTCTCCTGTGGGCAGTCCACACCTTCGTATAGTGGACGATGCTTATACCCTGAACATCCATACAATATCTGGTATCCCATATGAACAAACGGGACGCTTTGCAAGTTATCTGTCCACAAGAATGTACATCTCGTCTCTTGATCTCTGGGATTTTGCAAGCATAATCATGGGGGTGCTTCTTGTAACCTTTATAATTGCAGGCATCATAAATAGCAGAAAAAAACGCACTCTTATACTCGCTTTTGGGATATTTTTTATAATCTGGTTCTATCTGCACGTACTATTGATCGAGACCTATCTCTCCTTCAGAATAGCCGTTCTATTCGGTCCATTTGCCATCTTATTCTTCTCGATAGGATTTGTCTCGGTGTACCGTTATCTACAGGAAGCCGATTTTTCAAGGCACCTCAAGTCAAAAAGGGAGAAGAGGATGTCCATGGTATTTCTTGCAGTGATAGTTACAGTAGCCTTAGTTCCGTTATCTGTCATCTTTTATAACTTTATGGACTTTATGATCGACCTAGGTAAAATTGACCTGGCGCAGATCGCTTACTTCCTCCTCCTTTTTATCCCCATCTCCATTATAATATACTCTCTCTTCTCCATGCTTTTAAAAATATCAAGAACTTCAGCTTCTTTTAATTTAAACTATGAAATGAACGTTAGAAGGATCTTTGGATGTATCCTGTCCTTGATCATACTCGCGAGTTTAATCGGACTCTATTCTGGGATAGCACTCAACAGAACCAACTCCATCACGGAAAACGAGATAGGAGCAGGGCAGGCCGTTGAAAAGTTAGTCCCACAGGGCAAGAAACTCCTTGTTTTGAAAGGTGATGTTGGTGGGTTGGCCCATGAGACCGTCGTTGGACTTTTTATAAATCATGAACCATCAGGAATGCTCGCCATTTCACCCATTCACATCTCTTCCATCTCTGGAGGATTTGAGAGGTTACCATCATGGCAGACCAACTCCTCCTTCAATGATTTTCGCCCGGAAGATCTTTATGACTCTTCAATATATACTCCTGATGCCGAATATATACTAACACCCCGCCTTGATGAAGAAAACGAAGAGTTCAAAAACTATGAACTTGTATGGA
>JAXHTJ010000067.1:0-12260 GCA_034190245.1 Halobacteriota archaeon
GATCCTGTGTATTCCTCTGTCGCTGTTATCACTGCCGGGCCGGAGACAGATTCTGAAAGCAAAGTTATGATTGCATCTCCATTTAGAGTTGTGCTTGTCGCAGTCGCTGTTCCAGTCTCTTTGAATACTCCAAGTGTTGTTGTAAAGGTGACATTCAAGCCATCTCTAACCGGAGCGCCTCCATATGTAACGTATGCCGTAATCAGCGCAGCATTAATTCCGGGAATATTTTCCATTACAATGTTCGATCGATTTGTGGAAAGTAGTACATCGCTTGGATTGGCTATTGCAGTAACATTCATTGCATCATCATCCTTCAAATTACCGTTATCTGTTACTGATAACATCACTGTGTAAGTCCCGAGTGTTGACGGATAATCATGCGACATTGTTGGACTTGCACTCCAGTCGAAGTCCCCATCCCCAAAGTCCCAGTAGTATTCGATAATTGTGCCATCATCAGTGGAATTTGAGCCATCAAAGCTCACCGTAGATCCTATGTTAAGGATGATCACTTGATCCGGACCGGCATCTGCTACAGGAGGCGTGTTCATTCCACCACCTCCCCCACCGGTGTATGTCACAGTTTCAGGCCCAAATGTACCAAGTTCAGTTCCGTCAGCACCCGAAATATTGGAAGAACCGATTATTGTTCCAGTTCCGTTTACATAGAGTTTGTATGTTATGATTATCTCATCACCGATATAGATGGCCTCTTCTATTCCAAATTTGATTATTTGATTGTTCCCGGAGTACGTGATGGTTGGCTCGGAACTGATATCTATTGCCGTCTCTCCGGAAGGAATATAAATGATTGTAGTGGAACCATTCACATACTCTGAATTATAGACGATTGTTCCATTGACAGAAGTGCCCGGCACCAATACATTCGTTTCGATCCTTGCAGATATCCTCTGTATCGCTTCATATATCTCGCTATAAATCTCATCCAGATCCGAACTGGACGGTGCATAGTAGTATTTTCCGTGAGTGCCATTCGGATTTGAAGTATTGGCTATCTGCCCCAAATCATACTCCGTTGAGCGTGAATACCAACTTGGATAGGGTTCTTCCTGGTGAGAAGAAACACCTAGACCAATTGTAAATACAGGGAGTGATGCATTCAGCATCCCCTTACGTACTTGATTCTTAGTTAAAGGTTCATATCCGTATTCCGGGTAATACCTCGTTATCGTGCCGTAATATGCCTGCTCCCCCCATCTATTACCTGCCGCTACTCCCCAAGTTGTTGTTGAACTTGAGCCACCAACTTCCGATCCAGGGCAATAGGTATCACTTGCACCTTCATTGGTTGGATCTGGAATTCCCCGGATTGTATCATCGCCATCGGTCATTGCAACAACCACGGGTATGTGATCGGTAGCGTTGTTCTTAATAGCATAATCTATGGATGTCCCTATTGTATCCCATATAGGGGTCGCCTGTCTGTTACCATTGACAACAAGGTCGTATGCGATCCACTCTATCATGTGAACCGTAACTGTTCTACCATTGGCGTTCGATCCTGTTGGGTTTCCAGTGGTCGGATTAATGTCTGGATACATCTGATCCATCTGGTAGAATGACTGGTATTGGGATGGAGATGGATTAGAGCCCCCGGTGAAAGCATAGATTGCGCACCTGCTTTCAGCAGTTAAATTATTCACGAAGTTAATTGCAGCGTCACGAAGTGGATACATGGAACCACTGTCCACCATCGATCCTGAATTGTCCAGTGTGAGCACCACGTCCACGGGTTTGCTGACTACAACGCCCTCGCCAGTGATATTGTGGGTCACGTTGACATATGAAGGTAGTATAGTTAAAGTCTTTGGGTCAAGTGTCGTATTTATATTCAGGAATGGTTGATCTGTAAATCTTATGGTTGCCAAAGAGGATATCGATTCAACTGTGGCATTTACTGAGACGGTCTCAGGTGTGTAAGATGAAGTTAGAGTAACAGTCGCCTCGCCATTGGTGCTGGTTATTGCGGTATCGCTGCTGAGTGTCCCGTTGGTAGTTGTAAAGTTGACTGCATGTCCAACCAGAGGACGGTTCCAATCATCAGTTAATGTGGCTGTTATCATCGATTCATTGGTTACATCAGGGAGCCCCTGTATTGCTATGTATGACGGTTGTGCTCTGGCTGTAATATAGGTGGGATCTCCTCCAACGAAGCTTACAATTGTGCTGTTGTTCATTCCGTACGTATTTGAAGTCACATTGACGGTTTGAATCTTGGTTGATGGATAGAGCCCTATAGCAATTTGGCCGGTCGAATTTGTCAAAAGTGAAGTTGTATTTCCCCTAACGCCGAAAGTGACGTTCTGACCACTAACCGGATTGTAAAATTGATCAAATACAACGGCAATTATGATTGATGTTGCATTTCCATCCGCTGGCAAAACCGACGGATATGCGTTCAACCAGTGAATTGCCGGTGGTCCAACCTCTCCAGTTACACTTATATTAGCCGTTAATGCCCCCACTTCTGCTTTTACGGTGTTAGTTCCTGCTTTTGTATCAAGTCGTAATGTGGTCAGTGCATATCCACTTCCGTTAGTAACCTCCGAGTAATTGCCAAGGGAACCATTCCCTGCAGTTACTGAGAAATTGATGGTTGCCCCTGAAATAGCATTTCCATAAGAATCTTTGAGAATAGCAGTTATAAGAGAAGTCTCGTTGACTGTAGCACTCGTTGGATCTGCTTCAAGAGATAGGCTCCCAGGACCACTTGTCTCAAATCTAACCGTCGTGTTATTTATGATCTCTCTTATTCCTCTGAATGTTTTTGCTTCTATTGTTGCGTTTCCAGGGTTATCAGAAGATATTAGCGTTGCGTTTGCAAAACCGGTGGCATTTGTGATCATTGTAACACTATCAATCATAGTCTCATTGAAGTATCCCAGATCGGTTGTGAAGGTTACACTTGCTCCTTCGGAAGGCATACCACTGTCATTTTTGACATATGCCGTTATTATGGAAGAAGAACCACCCACAGTAACAGTTTCTGGATATGCAGACACCTCTACTTCAGCAAGAGACTCGGTGAAATTGGTCTGCACCACTGCACTCGGGCTGTTTGAGATACTTGCCTGGTAAGGTACATCGTCAAAGGCTACTATGGCAAAGTAGTATGTCGTATTTGGAGTTAGTCCTGTCAAAGTGTAACCTTCACTGCTTCCGGCAACTAGGGGAGTCCATGAATTTGGATAGTCCGTTGCACTATCAAATTCACTCTGATTTGATATCTGGGATGCCGAGTATCTCACAATGTAGCCGGAAGCGGTGCCCGTGCTCCCATCATCTCCCGGAGCAGTCCATGTCAAGTCGATTTCACCAGAATCAACTCCGGTAGATGCAGAAAGATCGTTTATTGGCGCTGGGGCGACTCCATCTGTTGCGTTGTATGATTGGGACGAATCAGTTGCGTTGTTGCCCGATGCATCATATGCTGTAACGTTCACTGTAATATTAAGCCCCGTTGATGCAATTATCGCCCCTTCCCATATATATCCAGACTGGTAGGTGAGTGATACTCCGTTGGCTGTAACATTTACAACACCGATATCATCAGTCGTATTGACTGTCACCAGAATGGAGTCACTGGAATATACATCCGTTGCGTTGAGTGCTACCGAGTTGATCACAGGTGGAGTTGTATCGGAGAGTACAGTCGTCTTGATTGTAACAGCGTCATTTGCACCTGGGTATGTGGCTGAAGTTGCCGTTACAGTCATATTGTATGTACCTGTCGTACTGTCAGTAACGTTCAATGTTATATCAGTGCTCGCTCCAGCACCAAGACTCACGAGACTGGAGCTCAAATCGGCGAGACCTGCATTATCTGTGTTTGTAACACTCAGGGTGAAGTTATCCTGTACATTGCCTGTGTTTGTCACGGTTATCTGATATGTAGCGTTGATTTCCGGAGGTGTTGATTGATCAGACGGATCTGTGAGTGATACACCGTAGGAGAGTGACTTAATACCATGAACCTCGATCTGATCGATATATAGTGTATCTTTCGTCCCTTCGGTGGACTCTGTGTCTACAAATCTTATCGTTACGCTTCCGTCTCCAGCCACTGCAGTTATATCTTCTGTCAGGCTAACGTCTGTCGGTACAAACTGATCGATTTTTATGTCATCGATCCAGCCAGTATCACTAAACCTGGTTACTGATCCATCCTTGGTGTACTTCCATTCGATAGTGTGTGTTCCAGATGGTATTGGGTACGTCTTTTGCTGCCAGTCCACGTTGCCCGATATCTTGTCTTCTTCCGTTCCATCAAGCAGGAAACGAAGATAGTCGTAGTTTAATTCTGAGCTTACTTTCCAGTAGAATGTTATATTCGCCGGTCCTGTTATATTCTTCTTTATCCACGTCTCCTGATTATGACCTATGTCGCCACCTTCCGCTGATCGAGTACCGTTGAACGACACACTGCCTGTGGCAAACCAGTTTGCATTTCCACCTGTTATCCATCCATCGATGTCTCCATCCTCAAAGCCATCCACTGTCGCATCGGTGATGTAATCGTATGTTATGTTTCCCACGAAAACCCCATCTGCTGTGACCGTAAAGTTCTCATCGGTAGAACGTCCGGTGATATTCAATGTGTAGCTGTCCATTCCAGTTGTTATGCCACTCACTGGATATGTGGCATTCATTCCGTAACTGTCGACACCTTCAACTTTCAGATCATCGATATTCCAACCACAGTATCTCCAGCTACCGTCGGAAGAAAGACGGAAACGAATCCTGATATTATTCCCACGCGCATATTCCGAGATGTCAATCGTCTGTAGATTCCATGAACTGTCTGTATAGTAAGTTGTTCCACTGCTCCATACATTGTTCCATGCGCCGTTGTGTACGTCGACATATGCGTGATCGCAATTATCACCTTCAACATTCAGCCATCTGTAGAACTCAAGTGTGACACCATTATAGCCAGTACAGTCTATAGATGGTGATTCTATCCAGCTATTGGCATTGTGCCTATAATCGCCGTTGCTATTGAGATCTGTTCCAATGACGTTACCGCTTCCTGAAGTGTGATCACCGCTTGGGTCCGGATTACCGTACTGACCTCCTCTGCCCTGGGGCGCATCTCGTTCCCAGTCATCCCTAACTCCACCATGTGTCCAGCCTTTATCTGTCTCAAAATCGTCTTCAAAGACAGTTACGGTTCCACCAGAAGCCTCTTCATCTATAATACTGTATGAACCGTCGTCAAACGCCGTATCCGTATAGTCACCGCTGACATCCGTGCCTACGATTATGTTCTCACCGCTCGCATAAAAGTATTCATCCGCTGCAATTACTGGAACTACTATGTATGAACATAGAAGTATGGCAATAACCGGTAAAACGCAATTCTTCATATGAAGACACCCCTAATATATACGTGGTTTGAACATACACTTAAAATATATGTGCATAATTACTTAAGTTTAAAAGAGCATAAACCGAGCTTGATGCCTATGTCAAGACCTCTCTCAGATCTGGGTTAGAGGTTAGACATTTATATTGAGATACGAATCAATAAATTTGAATCCAACTTTAAAAAATGTTAGGAGAGGATGATGGGAATTCTACCAGATATCAATGCCCAAGTGAGTTTGGATTTCGTTGCAGGTGTATCTATATTCTTGATTGCATTTATGGGTGCGGCTGCATTTCTTCCTGGATTGATCATTCCGTATGTTTCTGAGTCGGATGAGCTTACTCTAATTGCTGATAGGGTGAGTATTATCCTTGTCGAGGGATATCTCGTAGACTCTAAAGAGAATCCCAATCTACTAAATAATACCAGCAGGATTGGTGATTTTTTCAATAACAAACTAGGTTCAGAGTATGATAATACTGCAAACGAACTCGGCCTAAACAGCACCGGACTGTATAGATCATATGATCTGAACGTATCTATAAATTATGTAGATGGTAGCTCGAGGAGTGGTGGCGAAACTCCACCCAGTTATGGAAATATCGGACAGACTGAGAGAGTGGTTTTGGTGAATACCACATCGAATGAAACAGCCATCCTATCAGTAAAGGTATGGTGACAATGAGGCAAGTTAAGATCTTAGATGATGCCGGACAGATGTTCACAATTGAGGGTTTTTTAGCAGCTATGATAATTGCACTTGTATTGATACTCTCTATACAGGCTACATCTATCACTCCGCTCACATCATCTGCTGCGAATCAACATGTAGAAGCACAACTACAGTTCATCGGACAGGATATATTGACATCTCTTGACTACGGCTCCGATACCACAATTTCCCCTTTGGCTTATGATATCCTCAATTGGAATGGTTCACAATATGTCTGGAACGGGACTGATTATGTAAAAGTGTATGATGAAAGCGAAGTACTCAATAATGCTTTGACAGAAACACTAAATTTTACTTTGTTGAGAAAAGGTGTTGCACATAACATCGAATTATTCTTTATCAATAACGCTACCGGCGCATTAGTTACTGATAGAATGATCTACAATGGCGATCCTTCGGACAACGCAGTAACAGTTTCACATAAACTGATTTTACATGATGAAAATGTAAATGGAGATTTTTATTCTTTAACAGGAATCGGAGACATGGATAGCACTACAGACTTCTATAATCTAGTAGATGTCAGTCTTACAATGTGGCGCATGTGAGGTAATATAATGAAAAAGATCAAGAGAAACATGGATGGGCAGATGATAGTACTCAGTGGCTTCATTTTAGCGTTAGCGTTGTTATTGATCACCATTATGTTAAATAACATCATATTTGTTGGAAATATTGCATCTGAAGGAAGTATGGATACATTTAAAAATGATGTTATGGGGTTGAAAAAGATGACGATTATGGAGGTGAACAACGCTGCTGATAATGCAAGTGAAGGCGGTTCATGGGACGGTGCAATTTTCGCTCGATACATGTCCAATTATACATCTGCGGTCTCGGATATCTATGTATACAGCGGGCAGCTCGTTAACATATCCTTTGATACCAATCCTGTTATCTTGCCAATAACAACACCATTTTCAATTTTACTTTCTCCTTTTAACGATAGCGGCACAGCAAATTGGACGATCCAGAATAATATAGTCAATATAACCACTTTCTTGGTAAATTTTACAAACTACAATACAACGCTCAACGGTGTATTTTCCAACTATTCCGATGCTGATGGAAAGACTTTAAAGATAAATTTAACCGATGAAACCGGCAGTGAAAAATGGAAATTGATCGCTTACAACAATTCCACTCACTGGAATGTAAGTGTTTGGAATAATACAGGGTGGAGTGATGGTGTCAATAATACGTTAATCACAAACCCACCGTACATAAATTTGACAAATTTGGATCTGACTGAGGATAGCTACAAATTAATTTCAACTTTAAATACAGACCAAAACTGCACATTATCCATAGGAAATGGCATTTATGTTAATGGTAACTTCACAATTACCGGGACCAAGATAACTGAAAATGCGGAAATTATGGAAGTCCAATTACTCTTCACAGACAGTCAAACGACCTATAATTCCACATTAAATGTCCAAATAGGGAGCCAATCCATATGAAACAACTTATAAAAGATGAAAAAGCAGCTTCCATTGCAGTAGAGTATATTCTTACCTTTGCGATATCAATGTCACTTCTGATAGCGCTGATTTTATCATCTCAGAATTTGATAGAGATGACTTCAGATATCGTTATGCGTGAGAGCTTTGAGATTATAGGAAATGATATCGCTTTGAAAATTTCAAACATGGACATCTTGATAGAAGCTACATTCGGATCTGGAGATGTTGATGACCTGAATTCAGAATTTACAATCCCTGGTCAAATTGCTGGGCGTGCATATTCTGTAAATATCTCTCAAGATAGGATTATAATCCAATCTTTTGCTGGCTCAGCGGAAGCAAGAATTCCTCTCAACGTTACAACTGGCATAGAATCAGGTATAGCAACCAGCTCACAGGAACAACTCTTTATACTATACAATTCATCTGCAAATAAAATCGAAGTGATCTGAATGAAAGGATTTATCAAATCAGAAGAAGCAGTTTCTCAAAGCATCGGTTTTTTATTGATATTTTCTCTCGTAATACTCTCTGTAAGTATCATATATTCAACCGGATATCCTTTACTTTTAGAGGCAAGAGACGCTAATCATATCAAAAATGTAGAACAATCGTTTATTGTGCTTGGGTATAATGTAAACAGGATAATATTTGGAAATACTCCTTCGCAGGATATTGAAATAAGGCTTAGTGGTGGCAATCTTGCAGCATCAGAAGAGTCTGCAATGAACATTACCTGGAATGTCTGGAATGAAACCAGTAGCTCATTAGAATCTGCATATCAACTCATAAATCTCACTACGATCGTCTATGATTTTGAGGGTACGAAAACTGCGTACGAAGGTGGCGGAGTCTGGGTCAGATATACCAATAGTGGTGGCACCATTATGCTTTCAAAACCACTCATCATCAATGATAGTGCCATTATTATCCCGATTGGCCAGAGTATTGGTAGTATATCAAGCAAGGCTGGAGAAACTGGATTTGCACGGTTGAAAGTTAAGAGTGTTGGTCCTACGGACGCAATTTCTTATGAAAATGCTTCAAATATTAAAATTAACATAATAAGCGAATATTACGAGGGTTGGGAGAGATACCTTAATGAAACTTTAAGAATGGGCACAATGTCCTATGATATCAACAAAACAGTTACAGCTACATTTGGCCAGAATAATTTAAAGTTGTCCATCGTGCGAAGATTTCTAATTACAGAAGTTTTGTGAACATCAATTGAAGATTTTATGTAAATATATTCCTTTTTTTGGGCATTAATTATAAGCTTTATGATATACATAAAATTACTTGTCCCTAATTAATCCGGGATATGTGATATGGGAGATAAGGGGTAATTGTGATGGGAAATAATTTACTAAAATCAATATATGCAGTATCTGAAGTATTGGGCACTCTTTTTATAACTTCAATAATAGTCACAGGTATAAGCGTTATTTCCCTATCCGCCCAACCCATCATCCTGAACTCTCAAGAGGAAGCGAATATTCAGGCTATCGAACAGGGCTTTATGCTTCTTGATTCGAGAATTAGCAAATCAGGACTTGGTTGGTCACCGGAACAGATTACAAGCATAAAAACTGAAAACGGTGTATTTAGTATTGAAGATAACGGCTATATTGTGATAAACCGTAGTGATACACCCAATGACGAGATCAATGTCAGCCTTTCAAGTCTCGTATATGAACTGAATGGAAGGGAGATTGCTTGGGAAGGGGGTGGAGTTTGGTCAAAGTATCCTGATGGCGGATCCGTGATGTTATCTCCTCCTGAGTTTCATTATAATGGGGAGACATTGACACTCCCCATCATTAATATAACAGGAGATTCTTCCTCCGGTTCCACAGACAAGACGAGTATTATCTGTAGATATAATGGCGATTCCATGATGCTTTATCCAAGTATAATAGGCGAAAACAGAAAGAATCCAGTGTCTGGTGAAACAGCAAATATAGCTATTAGAAGCGAGTACTACGATGCATGGGCAAGATATATAGATGAACTGACTTATTGTGAGGCGATAGCATACGCCTCTAATAAGACTGCCCACATAACATTATTGATACTTCCGCAGTTGGGTGAAAAACTTAACTTCCCCCCTCCAATTAAGTTTATTGGAATAAATAATAGCGATCCTTATCCATTGGATTATTTTTATTTCAACATGAGCGATGTGACCTCTAACTTCGAGATGGATCTTAGGGCTCCGAATCCAAATTCGGATATCCCATCTTCGACACCTTCACTTCACATTCAATTGAAGAAAGAGGGTGGTGGTGGAACCTCGGGTGTAAGAATCAAAGTTTACTATAGTGACAACAATAACGTAGAGGAGTTTTGGACAGATACACTTCTTGCAATTAATGCCGATGATACGGCTGATATTGACCTTTTGAACAGTTCTCTTGGAACAACATATAAGTCAAACGATGATTCCTGGACATGGGACGATCCAATAGATTCTCCTTATGACAAGGTGTATGATAAAAATATTAATAAGACCGGGCCACCTTTGGCATATGTAATCCAACACTATATCCGAACGATGGCAGAAGAGATAGGGGCATTCAATCTTAATTATGGGGAGAATGGGCCTGACAAACACACAGGATTCGATGAATCTGGTAGCACTTACGGATTAAATTACGAAGGAACAGATGTGTTGACATACCTCCATATCACAGACAATGAAGTCGAGGTAAGCTTTGGTTTTTAAGATAGATTAGATAAGCCGTTGTTTTCGCAAAATATCATCCAAAACCCTAAAATCTTCTTTTAATACATACTTCAAATTTGGATTATATACAGCGGCTGCCGGATGATAGAGTGGAATTATTACGATCTGTGAGCATAAATTTCCCACTTCAAAGACTCTTCCATGGATTTTTCCGATACTTTCAGACGGGATGGAAAACTCCTCCATAATGTAATTTGATGCGAAGTTTCCAAGAGTGGCTATGATCCCTGGATCTATGATACGTATCTGGTCGTCCAAGTAAGGTGTACAGGCGAGTATCTCTTCCTTCTTTGGATTTCTGTTATCTGGTGGCCTGCACTTCAGTATGTTGGCTATGTAAACATCCTCTCTTTTTAAACCGATCGAGGTTAACAGTTCTTCGAGAATCTTCCCGGCAGCCCCTACAAATGGTTCACCTCTCAGATCTTCATTTCTTCCAGGTGCCTCTCCTATGAAGACAATATTGGTATCAATACTACCTGCTCCGACAACCGGATTTGTCCTTGTTTGGTGAAGGGAGCACTTTTTACAGTCCCTGATGCTTCTTTCCACCTCTTCCATCTCAGTGTCAACCTTCTATAATATTAACAAAGAGTTCTCTGTTCCTTGGTCCATCGCATTCAACGAAGAAGATGCTCTGCCAGGGTCCCAACACAAGTTTTCCATCTTCTATCGGCACCGTCACACCCGGCCCAAGCATGATTGACATGAGGTGAGAATGTGCGTTGTTGTCGATCCTGTCATGTTTATAACCCCCGCCTTTGGGAACAATTCTTTTCAAAAGAGTTAAAATATCATCTTTAAGTCCTGACTCATTCTCATTTATTATTATACCCGTTGTCGTGTGTTTAGTAAATACAGTGCAGATTCCACTTTTGACATTTTTCACAGCCTCGGAAACATCGCCTGTGATATCAAAAAGATCGATCTCTTTTCTGGTTGAGAGGGATATCTTCTTCATAAAACCAAGTTATGAAACTCAAGGGTTAATTATCTATCGGGTTAAGAAGTAAGCGATTCTCTCAGAGAATATCCTAGAGGCTTTGGGACCGTCTCATAATTATTCATCATATTAGGTAGTAATATCAATCAATTTTTCCATCGACAGTACTTCGGAAAGTAATATATTTATCCATCCTCTCCCTGATCTTTAATTAAATACAAACTAAAACAAAGAGGGGATGGACATTGAAAAAGATAGTTACTAAATTGCTTAATAGTTTCCACAAGCTTTTTGCGAAACATATAGATCTTAACATTAGAAATAACGCAGTATACTATAGACCTCTTGCATAATTAACCCTCTCAACGCCCAAAGCCTTATATCCTCTAAAGTTAATAACCATCGCATGAGGTGATGAAATGATAACTTATTCCAACTTATCCAAAAGGCCAAAAATATTCAGAACATTTACTGGTTTAACTATCCAAGAGTTCAACGCAATATATCAAACAATCAAAAATAATTACAAAGAATACGAGAATAAAAGACTCGATAGACCCGATAGAATAAACAAAATATGCCAGGGAAGGAAGCCAAAACTGGGTTTAATAGATTGTCTTCTCATGCTTTTGTATATTACCGGCTGTACATCACTTTAAACGGACTTTATAAAATATCACAAAAACAATCCTCTAGGCTACGAAAATTGTAGGGTCTAACGAAATTTTAATTCACTCTGGAATATATTCGCCAAGCTGTAGCCTAAAAAAACACCTCAGCAGTCTCTTTATTCATCTCTTCGATCACAAACTCCGCTTTCCTGTGCTCCCTCGCCCCACCACCAACAACCAAGGCGTTCATACATCCAACTTATCTGAAGTAGCAAAAAGTTTGTCGGTTCTATTATACCTCCCAAACTTCTGGATATCTATGTCTGAGAGGATTGTTAAAGGAGAACTTTCATAGAGAAAAAAGTC
>JAXHTJ010000007.1:0-35608 GCA_034190245.1 Halobacteriota archaeon
CATGGATAGAGTCTTTTAAAAGAGTTATGGTGAGGTTTGAACGCTTGGAGGTATGTTTCATGGCTGTGGTTAATCTGGCATCAATCAAGATGATATTGAGGGTTTTGAAATGAGTTCAATGGTAAAGTCACACGTCCAGATCTTTTATCGCCATCCACATCCACGATATCGAGAACAGTTTTTAATGCCATCACATAGAATAGGTATGAAAAAATGGCAAGCAAAAGGATTGTATCATATCCTCACCCATTTACGGCAGTCCATCCACCTAAAAATGGGACAATTACGGCGCCTGTAAGGAAAATATTACCATAAATACCTCTTCCAGCAAATCTAAATGGAGGAACTGAATACCCATACGTAAGCAAGAGCATTATAATCGCAAACGTTCTGGAGGCCCAGTTCGGTGTCAAGATTGTAAGTAAAAATATCCCAATGATATAGTTCAAAACAATGATAACCTTTGCTTCATTTAATCTGATCGCACCTGTTACAAGTGGTGCTTTTGGTTTAGCAGTTTTATCAGCTTCCAGGTCAAAATAGTCATTTATGGGGTGGGCTACACATAATAAAAACCAGAACAAAAAAAGACATCTTTAAGGTTAAAATTCCATCAACGTTTCCCCGACTTGCCATAATAACTCCCGCTGCAGCGGGAATAAGTGCAAATACTGCCATTTGTGGTCTTTCTAATACGATGATTGCTTTTATTTTATCTATTGCATTCACTTAGGTCCACACTCCTACCAGCCCTTATATACACAATGCGTATATATGAGGGATTTTTCAATCCTTTGACAGATTATCCCTAATGAAACTTTCGATTTGTGTTGCCCAAGGTGGACCTACCCGCTACAATCATCGCCTTCCATACTTCTTGAACATAAATACAAGCGAAATTAACACCACAATAATTATCAGTGCACCGTACATAGGGACATTAGATGACTCCTCGATCACGATTCTAAAGTCCTCATTCTCCTCTAATTGATCGGATTTGACGTTCACCGACACCTTGTAGTCACTTGTTGCAATATCGCCAGGTGGTATTATCTTGATTATAAAAGTCTCGCTTTCACCCGGTTTTATGCTGGCTACTTCTTTTGGAGTCGATCTTGCAGTCCAACCCATGGGGGCATTTATCTCCGGTTTTATGTTGGTTATGGTTCCTCCAAGACCGGTGTTGGACACGGTCATCTCTATCGTTACAGTATCACCTCTATTCACATCATACCTGAGTTTGTTACCCGAATACAGGGATATTTCATAGCTTCCGCGAAGCTTTAAGGATAAATCTAATTCGTATTGCTCTGTTGAAGACAGAATTGAGGCAGTAAAGTTATATTCTCCTGTTTCAACATCGTATGGTGGAACAAACTCCAAATACAATATTTTTTCCTCTCCTGATAAAATAAAAATGGAAGAGAGTTCCTCTTTACCTTCTTTTGTCTCCTTGTACCTATGGTACCAATCTTCTGGCAACCCCTCGATATCCAATTCGTATGTATCATCCGTTTTACCGCTATTCTTTATTTTTAACATGTATATGGGATTTTCTCCGACATTAGCGGTTATGGAAGGCGATTTACTCGAAATTTCTGCAAAGTACTCTTTTTGCTCCAATGAGATGATACCAAGGTCGTTTGTTCTCCCAATTTTTATCTTAAAATCATCCGTCTCTTTAGAATAGTATCCTTCCTTTGATATTTCTGCCATGTATTCTCCTTTCGGAAGTTCCAATTCTGTCTTTCCTTCAACTGTTGTTTTTACGCTGTCAATTATTTCTTCGCCTTTATAAACATCTATTTTTGCCCCTTTGATACTGTCACCATCTTTATTTGTAACTTTCAGGGAGAGCGTCCCTTTTTCTCCTTTATGGGTCTCAGTTATCTCTATGGTCAACTTTAACTTATCACCACCCACCCTCACGTAGATAGGATACTCACCGACATCAGCGTCACCTGATGTTTCAACAGAGAGAATTACGTCTCTCGAAGATCCACCCGGAACATAGACTTTTGAAATGGTTTTGTCGTTGTCTTTGAAATCTATCGTCCAATTTTCTGCTTTGTAAACCGTATACTTTAGATCATACGTTTCGGAGGAGTTGGCATAGTTAGATATCTTCAGTTCAAATTCAACATCATCTCCTGCTTCTGCATATTGACCGGGATAATAGCATTCTACTTCCACAAATGCTGACGCAATCGGTATCTGAGCCAAAAGAATTCCAATGATAATAAGAAAGACAAACCTTGACATTTTTTTCACCTCAAATCTATCCTCATGAATCTGATATAAGCTATAGCAAACATTATAATCGGGAATGTTATCAGAACTACCAAACTTGGCCATACCTTACCCAGAGCCTCGGTGATTGTTGTTTCAGCAGGTGGCTCACCAGTTACACTACCAGATGTGAAGGACGATTCAAATCTCGGATTGATGACAGCAGAAGCCACTCTTCCATAATTACTCGATGGATCAGACATCGTGAACGGCTCCGTTATCTTCTGGACATCCTCCCAGTATTCTTCAAACTCTCTCTGCATCCGATTCAACTCTTCTTCGCTTATGCTTTCAGACTCATTCATCGGCTGCATTCCCATTCCAGGAAGTTCTGGCATATCCCCCACCATTTCCATGCCGACAATCGTACCGGTAATTGGCATGACAAATGAAAGCACTATGTATATAAGCAGGGAATACAGTATTGCCCGTGTACTGTTTCTTGCAATGGCAGAAGACATCAGTGCAGCCGAAAAGAATGAGACCATAAATAGCAGCGTAAAACCCATTAAGACTAAAATCCTCACAAATTCGTCACCGGAAGGTATAATCCCAAGCATCATTATAAAACCAATAGACAATAGAGCCATAACGATCATCGCAAGCCCTAGTGCACCAATTCCACCTATCGCCTTACCATTGATCACAGCGTCCCTAAATAGAGGATGTGATAACAGTGACTTCAAGGAACCGCTCTCCTTCTCCCCTGAGATCAGATCGAAACCCATTGTAATTGCAAGTATCGCTCCAAGTATACTGAACAACTGTATCATCCACTCGAATACAAGCAATGGCATTGATGGTTTGGAAGGCATCCGACCGCTCTCCTCACCCGGCAATTCTTCTATCGCTGCAATCCGCTCTTTGTATATGTCTAGTTCATTATTATATCGATCAACTCCGGAATTCATCGCTACGGCAGAAATCAACACGAGTAAAGTTAAAATTACCAGAAATCTTCTACCCGTAACATGGTCGAAAAACTCCTTTCTTGCCACTACAGATATTCCAGACATTATCTTTCACCTCCAGATTGATAGATCGAATCCATAAAGACATCCTCAAGAGATGCCTCTTCCATCCTTAACTCAATAATTACCTTCTTCTTTTCGAGAATAAATTTTGAGATAAACTCCCTTATATCTGATTTTGCTTCAATAATCGCCCGTTTATTTTTGTATTCGGCATCAATGATATCTTCATGTTCGATCTTAGGCATCCTTTCAGTCGTTTCAACGATGATCTTTACCGTCTTTTTCACGTCCATCTTCTTCTTGATCTGATCGAGTGTGCCATGCTCTACCAACTTACCTTTTGAGATTATGCCCACAGTTTTGCAGACCTGGGAAACCTCGGAGAGAATATGCGAGGAAAAGAATATCGTTTTTCCATCATCGGATAGTTTTTTTATCGTTTGCCTGAGTTGAAAAACACCCTCAGGATCAAGATTAGAGGTTGGTTCATCAAGGAAGATCACATCCGGATCGTTGAGCAGTGCCTGTGCAATACCCAATCGCTGTACCATCCCTCTTGAATAACCTCCAACTTTCTGCTGTACACCTTGTAACCCAACAAGGGGTAACAGTTCATCGATCCTTCTCTTTCGGTCCTCTTCATTCATTTCATAGAACCTGGCAAAGAAATCGAGGTTCTGAGAGGCTGTCAAATGATTATAGAAGCCCACCCCTTCAGGCAGGTATCCTGTAATCCTTTTAACCTCCAGCGGGTTCTTTGTCACATCCATCCTGTTTATATAGCAGCTCCCACCTGTTGGCTCGATCATTCCTGTAAGCATGAGTATTGTTGTGGTCTTTCCGGCACCGTTTGGGCCCAGAAATCCGAAAACATCACCTTTTTTGACGATTAAATTAAGATCATTTACGGCTTTGTTTCCGTTGTACTCTTTTGTGAGATCTTCTGTTTTAATCATTCTTAACCTCTACTAAATTACTCTTAATTTATTATAAACTTGTTCACATCAATTTATTGGTGTTCGTTAAAGTAAAAAAGGATGAGAGATATATAATAAGACAGGTTACTTGATTTGGATGGTGAATTTATCCCATGAAGATGAAGATCGAAGAGATCATGACAAAAGATGTAATTTCGGTAAAAGAAGACGATACCCTTCTGAAAGTTGCATCAGTATTCAAAGAGAATAATGTAGCTGGTGTTCCTGTTATAGATGATGGGGGGAATGTGGTTGGCGTGATAAGTGAGGCCGATATTCTGAAGGTCCTGGAGGATTTTCAATGGTATACCCCTCTGTTCAAGACGTTGGACTTTTTAGGTTTACACGAAGAAAAACTGCACGATATAGAAGAGGATATAAAAAAGGCAAGTGATATGAAAGTAAGAGACGTGATGTCGAAGATTCCTAAAACTATTCGGCCAGATGATTTGATCGATGATGCGGCGATGATTATGCGCTCTACTGGATTCAATAGATTACCGGTTGTTGATAGGGATAAAAAGTTGGTCGGGATGGTTGCCAGGGCAGACATAATCGCCTCGCTTTATGATATATAGGGTAGAATATGGTAGGTCTATGAGGAATCAAAATGCCGACAAAAACTAAAGTCAAAGAATTGATGACGACTGACGTTATAGCGTTTAAACCCGACGATAAAATTCGTCACATAACCGAGACATTAAGAGAGAAAAGGATCAGTGGGGCACCAGTGATCGATGAAGGGGGGAAGGTTATCGGGGTGATCAGCGAATCGGACATAATGAACTTGACCGCAACGATAGCACTTCCGACTTTAGATCCCTTTAATCCGATTGCAACATTCTCCTTTAACAGGGTGTTTATGAGTTTGCCAGAAGAGATTGATAAACAGATTGAGATGCTCTTCGAAGGATCTGCATCTGACGTGATGTCCAAAAAACCGATAACTGTCTCTCCCGAAGATTCAATCTCGGATGTCGCCCGTATCATGCATAAAAACGATTTTAACAGACTTCCAGTGGTCGATGACGAGGGAAACTTGGTAGGGCTAATAGCAAGAGGCGATATTATCTCTGTTCTGGTGAAGTGAGAGGGGATCTTCAAGATTCCTTTAATTTCTCAAGTATTATCGCCGGACAGATCCTGTGAACTCCTTTTATCTTGCCAATCTTTTCAGATATAAGAAGTGAGAGCTCCCTTCCATCTTTTGTCCATATCTCGCTCATGATCATGTGATCCCCCGTGGATGTTGCTACATATCGCACTTTCTCGATATCAGCCATCTTTTTTGCGGCTTCTAGGAACATGGAAGGCTCAACATCGAGTCCAACTATCGCTACTGTGTTTAATCCCATTTTTACAGGATCAACAACGATTGTGTACTTCTTGATGACACCATCGCGTTCTAATGCTGAAATTCTGTTTCTAATCGTCGATTCACTCACTTTTAGACGTTTAGCTATTTCTGTAAATGGCGTTCTCGCATTTTCTTGTAGTATTTGGATTATCTTGCTATCTTTTTCGTCCATTTTAACCTCCTCTGCGAAATTCGCAATTTTATAAATTTTTACAACGAAATCCTTAGCATACTTATTTATATTGATAATATTATATAAGAATATCGGAGAAAATGGTAAATCAAATGTAGAAATATATGCGATTTACTATAATCCGAAAAGAATAAATAGAAGAAATAACAATAGTTAAAAAGTCAGAGGAGGATGACATGTCCAAGACAGAAGAGAATTTATGGGCAGCCTTTGCAGGTGAGAGTCAGGCAAGAAATAAATATGACTTCTTTGCGAAAGTTGCAAGAAGTGAAGGTTTTGAGAAACTCGCAGAATTCTTTGAAGAGACGGCAAGAAACGAACATGAACATGCGAAATTGATCTTCAAACTCTTGAATGGTATCGGTGACTCAAAGAAGAATTTGCAGACAGGAATAGAGGGTGAAACCTACGAATATACCGAGATGTATCCCGGTTTTGCAAAGGTGGCAAGAGAAGAGGGTGAAATAGAAGCGGCAATGTACTTTGAAACCGTTGCGAAGGTTGAAGAAGAGCACGCGAAAAGGTACAAAGCATTGCTTGAAAATCTTGAAAGCGGTAAATTACTAAAAAAAGATCAGTCGATTAAATGGAAATGCAGAAAATGTGGATATATTCATGAGGGGACTGAGCCGCCTGAGAGATGTCCGCTCTGTGATCATCCCGAGGGGTATTATGAGCCGCTTTGTGAAAACTATTAGGAGGTAAAAAAATGACTCAATGGAAATGCTCAAGTTGTGGATATACGTTTCAGGCAGATAGTCCACCAGAAACATGCCCTTCCTGTAAGGAGGCATGTGCATTTGTTGATGCAACATGCTATATTCCAGATTGTGGTGGACCTGATAATCTTGACAAAAGAATCTGATCCAGGGTATGGGGAGGAAAAGAGATGGGTAAAGTAATAATAATATATGAAACCAGAAGCGGAAACACAAAGAAGATTGAACAGGCAATAGAAGAAGGATTGATTGAGAAGGGAGCAGAAGTCGTATCAAAAAAGATAAAGGATGTAGATACAGAAGAACTTGCCAGCTTTGATGCCGTGGTTCTGGGATCTCCAACATACCATCATGATCTAATTCCAGCCATGAAGAAGTTCTTATTCAGGTTGGAACAGGTTGGCTTAAAAGGAAAGGTCGGGACAGCATTCGGATCTTTCGGATGGAGTGGCGAATCTGTCGGGATGATGACTGACACAATGAAACATATCTTCGAGATGGACGTAATTGAGCCCGGACTTCGGATAAAACGAAAGCCTGACAAAGAAGGTCTCGAGAAGTGCAAGGAGTTTGGAAGGAAGATAGCAGAGAAGGCAGCTTAAATTCCGGGTGAGTATGGAAAAACCTATCATAAAATGGCTTAACTGGGAAAAAGAGTCTTTTGATGATGCAACGAGGCTCGATAAGCCGATACTTCTAAAGATTGGCGCCACATGGTGTCACTGGTGTCATGTGATGGATGATACCACCTATTCAGATCCCGGTGTTATCGAAGTTGTCAATCGCGACTTCATACCAATATCGGTTGATAACGACAGCCGTCCGGATGTCAATGAGCGGTACAACATGGGCGGTTGGCCCACAACTGCTTTTCTCACACCAGATGGCATACCAATGATGGGTGGAACATATATACCACCATCTGATTTTTTGAGAGTGTCAACGGAGGTTCTCAGACACTATAAAGAGAATAAGGGACAGATAGGTGTAAAACCTCCTCAATCGATCAGAGCTAAGATTGAAACAGATGACCTCAGATGGGAGATCGTCGAAGAGATTGCAGGAGATGTAATCGATATCTTCGATTCCGAGCATGCAGGTTTTGGTCACTCTCAGAAGTTCCCGCAACCAGATTTTATCGACCTTCTCCTGATATATTCTGTTAGGTCCAGAGACTCTGCCTTTGGGGCAGCAGCAACCCTTACACTTGATGCAATGATGGAAGGTGAAATCTGGGACTTGAAGAGGGGTGGATTTTACAGGTATGCTACAAAGAGAGACTGGAGCACACCACACTATGAGAAGATGCTCGAGGATAACTCAAAGCTCCTCTCAACATATATCGATGGTTACATCTTAACAGAAGACAGAAGATATCTTGATACCGCTCTTCAGATTAGAGATTTTCTTCTTGAAGATCTCTTTGATGGAGCGTTTTACGGTAGCGTCGATGCTGACTCTAAAAAGGTTGATAGAAGAATCTTTACAAACTGGAACGGCATCGCTATCAAGGCGTTTTTAAAACTTTTTGAGGTGACTTCAGAAAAGAAGGATCTTGATTTTGCAGTAGAAGCTTCAGAGAAGATCCTAGACACGCTTTATACCAGGGGCAAAGGTGTACTCCATGAGGTGAGTGAGGGCGAGATTAAACTTCTATCGGACCAGGTGTGGTTTGCAAGTGCGCTTATAGATCTTTATGGCATGACAGGAAGAAAAGGATATCTTGAATATGAGATAGATATCGTTGATTTTATCCTGAGCGAGTTCAGATGGGTCGAAAATGGCTTATTTTTAGACTCTATCGCAGAGTATGATCTCGGCGTTCCAGGCGACAAGAGGTGGAAGATCGATGACAATTCAGTCCTATCCCAGGTTCTTATTGACTTATCCCTAATTACAGGAGAAGAGATCTATCTTGATGATGCAGAGGAGCTTTTAAGACGTATTTGGGCAAATTACAAAGCATTAGGAGTATTCTCTGCACCTTTTGCGATTGCCCTTGATAAATATCTTAGACTCGTGCGCATCCTTGTATTTGGGAGCAGTGATGAGATCCCTTCCCTTATGGGCAGTATTTCAGAGATATTTGAGCCCAACAAAATGCTTGAGATAGTTGACTCCTCTCTTGATTCAATCAGGCTTTCAGAGCTTGGTTTATCTGACAAAAGTGGGCTATATGCATGCAAAAAGGGTGCATGTCTTGTACTCAAGGGAGAGGATATAAAAGATGGGCTTAAAGAGTTTTTGGGAGCCCCAATCGGCAAAGCAAAGACACCCTCTCCAAAAAATGAGATAGTTGAGAATAAGAACAGTACAGGAGAATGATAAAAATGGATGAAAAACCGGATAAAACTGTCGACTGCATAGGTCTATTCTGCCCTATGCCCCTTCTCAGGACGAGAGAGGAGATCGATTCTCTTCAATCTGGCCAGGTCTTGGAGCTGATAGCAGACGACCCGGCGGCAGAAGAAGACATCAAGAGTTTTGCCAAAAGGACCGGAAATGAGATACTCAGTATAAAAAAAGAAGGAGATAAACTGAGAATTTTTATAAAGAAGACATAATAAAAGGAGGTTAAAAATGGCTGATAAGAAGAAGATACTATACGTTCAGATGAGCGGTGTCGACACACCAGAGAAGACTTACGCACCTTTTATTCTTGCAACAACAGCAGCTGCAATGGATATTGATGCGACGGTATACTTTCTTATAAAAGGCGTCACAGTGGTCAAAAAAGGCGAAGCTGAGAAGATCAAGATGGGTAATTTCCCGTCGCTTAAAGAGGTTATCGATCAGGCGATAGGTGCCGGGGTCAAACTTCTGGTCTGTGAGCAGAGCACTCAGCTTTTAGGACTTGATCGTGGTGATTTCATCGATGAAGCAAAGGTTGTTGGAGCGGCGACACTGAATGATATGATGCTCGATTCGGATGCAGTTTTAAGCTTCTGAGGTTGACAATGGAGAGAATTTACTTCGACTACAGTGCAGGCTCTCCAGTCGATCCCAGGGTGGTTGAAGTGATGATACCATATATGGAGAATCACTTTGGAAACCCATCCTCCCTTCACTCGGATGGCCTCGAAGCAAAGAATGTTATAGCTGGTGCAAGAGAGAAGGTTGCAGATCTGATCGGGGCAACCGCCGAAGAGATTATCTTCACCTCAGGCGGAACTGAGAGCAATAACTTCGCATTAAAAGGTGTTGCCCATCGAAACAAAGAGAGCGGAAACCACATAATAACAACATCTATAGAGCATATATCTGTACTTAACACCTGCAAACAGCTCCAGAAGGAAGGTTTTGAGATTTCGTATATCCCTGTTGATGAATATGGTACAGTTGATCTTGAGAGACTGAAAGGCGAGATAAGACCGGATACCATACTGATATCTGTAATGTATGCCAATGGAGAGGTTGGCACGATAGAGCCTATAAGAGAGATCGGCGAGATTGCAAAAGGTAAAGATGTATATCTGCATGTTGATGGAGTCGCGGCAGTCGGGAAGATCCCAACCGACGTCTCTGAAAATATTGATCTTATGTCAATCTCATCAAACGATATTTATGGGCCAAAAGGAACTGGTGCTCTCTACATTAAAAAAGGGACGAAAGTGCGACCCATTATTCAAGGTGGCGGTCAGGAGAGGGGACTTAGGTCCGGTTCAGAGAACGTGGCAAGTATCGTTGGGCTGGGGAGGGCAGCAGAGATAGCAAAGGCTGAGATGAAGAGTGAAGGAGAACGGATTTCTGCTTTGAGAGATAAGCTTATAAAAAATATTCTTGAAGAGATTGAAGATACATACCTCAACGGCCACCCGGAGAAGAGACTGCCGAACAACGCCAATATGAGATTCAGCTACATCGAAGGTGAATCTATCATATTGAGTCTGGATATGGAAGGTATATCCACTTCATCGAGCTCTGCCTGCACCTCAAAGACGCTTGAGCCATCACACGTGCTTATTGCAATGGGAATTTCACATGCTGATTCTCAGGGTGCACTTCTTCTCTCTCTGGGGCGAAACAATAAAGAGGATGATGTAGATTACTTAATTGAAACCCTACCGGGAATAATAAAAAGGTTAAGGGATATGTCCCCTTTAACGCCAAGGTGAGAAATTATGTATAGCGACAAGGTGATGGATCATTTTAAAAAACCAAGAAACATGGGCGAGATAGAGGATGCCGATGGAGTTGGCGTTGTTGGAAACCCAACATGTGGAGATGTGATGAACATCTACATAAAAGTGAAAGATGATAGGCTGGAAGACGTAAAGTTCAAGACATTCGGATGTGGTGCAGCAGTGGCCACAAGCAGCATGATAACAGAACTTGCACGGGGAAAGACGCTTGATGAGGCGCTGGAGATTACAAGAAACGATGTTGCTGATGCTCTGGAAGGCCTCCCACCTGTCAAGATGCACTGCTCCAATCTGGCAGCGGATGGACTGAAAGCGGCAATTGAGGATTATAGAAAGAAGAAAGAAGGTGAAAAGAGTGACTAAGAAGATAACAATGATTTGCGAGAGCTGCAAATCAAAGGTTGAAGAATGTGAGTTTGCCAGTTATGAGATGACTATTGAAGGAAAAGATTATCTCTTCTGCTGTAAGATATGTGCTGATCGGTTCTTAAGCGAGAGAAAAATACGCGAAAACGAAGTTGAAAGACATGAGCAAGGTAGAACTTAAAGATGGAATATACTGGGTTGGTGCGATAGACTGGAATTTGCGAGATTTTCATGGATACGTGACCGCTAAAGGAACCACGTACAACTCGTACCTGATTGTAGATGAAAAGATAGCACTTGTTGACACAGTGAAGTATACACATACTGATGAAATGCTCAGAAGGATTAGAGATATTATCGATCCTAAAGATATCGATTACATGATAGCAAACCATGTTGAGATGGATCATTCAAGCTCGCTTACAGCAATAATGGATATCGCAAAGGATGCAAAGGTTGTATCAACAGAGAGAGGAAAGGAAGGATTTACCAAGTATTATGACTGTGATTGGGACTTTATTACAGTTAAGAGTGGAGACGAGATAAAACTTGGTAAAAAGACTTTGACATTCCTTGAAGCCCCCATGCTTCACTGGCCGGACAGTATGTTCACTTACGTCAAAGAAGATAAGGTTTTACTGCCAAACGACGGCTTTGGACAGCATGTTGCAACATCCAAACGATTTGATGATGAAGTTGGAGATGTGATGGAAGATGCGGCCACATACTATGCGAATATACTGATGCCCCTATCATCACTTGTTGTAAATAAAATAGATGAAGTTGTAAAGCTTGGTATCGAAATTGAGATGATTTGTCCAAGTCACGGCATAATATGGCGTTCTGATCCGGGTAAAATTATTGAAGCCTATGTGAAGTGGGGGAAGGGTGAAACCAGCGAAAAAGCGGTTATTGTCTATGACACCATGTGGGGATCGACTGATAAGATGGCAAAAGCTATTCTGGAAGGGATATCGTCAGAGGGTGTAGAGGTTAAATTGCTCAAACTCCGTGAAAATCACAGAAGCGATGTGATGAAAGAGGTTCTGGACACAAAGGCAGTCATAGTTGGATCGCCCACACTTAACAACGGGATGTTTCCGACAGTCGCCGACTTTTTGACATACATGAAGGGCCTCAGGCCCAAAAATAAGATAGGAGCGGCATTTGGATCACATGGCTGGGCCGGTGGTGCTGTGAAGGTTGTTGAGGCTGAGCTGGAAGCTGCTAAGTTTGAGATGATGAAACCCGATCTTGACTTTCAGTTCAAACCTACTGAAGAAGAGCTTGAAAAGTGCTTTGATTTTGGTAAAGAAATTGCATTAAAAATTAAGGGATAATATTTTGGAAAAATGGAGATAAAAATTTATGACAAAATGGGAATGCACCGTTTGTGGTTATATACATGAAGGAGATGAACCGCCGGATGAATGTCCGATATGTGAGGCTCCGAAGTCAGATTTTATCAAGATAGAATAAGGTGAATGACTTGGTAAACTGGAAATGTAAAATGTGTGGTTACGTATGCGAGAATGAAGAATATCCGCCGGACCTATGTGCGATATGTAAATCACCAAGATCGATGTTCTGGAAGGTCAACAATCTAAAAAATATCATGAGGTGATATAAATGGAGGCAATTTTGTACACAACACCAATATGTCCTTGGTGTTATGTTGAAAAAAGATTTTTGAAAAAGAATAAAATTGAATTTGAGGAGATTGATGTATCAAAGGACATGGAAGCTGCAAAAAAGATGATAGATAAAAGCGGACGTAATGCCGTTCCACAGACTGAGATAAATGGGAAGATAATAGTCGGATACAATAAAGAAGCGCTTAAGAAGGAATTTGGTCTTTGAGTAAGTGTACGACGTAATAATTATAGGGGCTGGACCTGCCGGTCTAACCGCCGGGATATACTGCATTCGGGCAGATCTGAAGACATTGGTACTCGAATCACAGATGTCCGGTGGTCAGATTGCAACAGCAGAGAGGATAGAGAACTATCCAGGGTTCCCCGACGGGATCACGGGCATGGAGCTTGCAGATAGGATTAGAGAGCATGCTGAGAAGTATACAATGGAGGCTGATTGTGTATTCGTTGAAGTGGAAAAAGATCCAAATACCGCATTTCTTACGGGTTTAGGTGTTGAAACGGACGAGAAGGGATATATCGTTGTGGATAGCCAGCAGCGTACAAATATAAAAGGTCTCTTTGCGGCAGGAGATGTTACTTCAGGAGGGATTAAACAGGTTACAATCACTGTTGCTCATGGATGCACAGCGGCACTTAGTGCGCACAAATATTTGAGGGATAAATGAAGCAAGGTAATTTGTTTGAGAGAATAACCTCTCCATTCTACTTCGCCGCCATTATTCTTGCTTCTATAATTTTAATTGGTCCAGTTGGATATGTGATCCTTGAGGATTGGGACTTTTTGACGGCTCTATTCTTTGTAGTATCTACAGTTACAACGGTTGGATATGGCAATATTGTACCAAGCAATCATAATTCCGAGATATATACTATGTTTATAATGCTCTCAAGCATGAGCACGGTTTTAATTGCTTTTGGCACATATGCACAAAATTTTATAAGAAGAACGTTCAAAGGTATCGATGTAATGGAAGAGATGGAGAAGAGGATTAAAGATCTTGATGATCACATTGTAATTGCAATGACGGGTAATCTATCTAGGATTGTAATAAATGAATTCATAAAAAAAGAGATGGATTTTGTTGTGGTTTCCAAGGATTCAGAGTTTTTAAAAGACCTAGATGAGACTGGAATTTTGTATGTTGAAGGATCTCCTGATTTTGATGAGGTATTGATGGAGGCCAACATAAAGAACGCCAATGGGATGATAATTGCTCTGGAAGATGATGTTAAAAACGTCTTTGTTGCCCTCAGTGCAAAAAAACTTAATCCACATATCAAGATAGTGGCAGAGGCAAAAGAGGCCAATACAATAAGTAAATTAAAATACTCAGGAGTCGACGAGGTTTTGATACCGGATCAGATAACAGGCATCTATGTATCAAATAAATTTTCTAAACAACAGGGCCAGAAAGAGATGCCAAAGATAATTGAGACTATGAAGGAGGTCAAATCAACATATACCTGCGAAGAGAGGCCGACTCTTGGAAGTGAGATTAACATATCTCTCTTCAGGGCCTTAAACACTACCTTGCATGATTTGAGTCCAAATGCAGGCAAGATACTTTACTCGATGGGGGAAAATTTTGGCAAAAATGTATTAGCCCCATTAATTGAATCAACTGATTTTGAGAGAGTTCTGAAAGACCTCGGAAAGGAGATAGAGGATGCAAATATTGGTATCTTCAAGATGGTCAAAGTCGAAGAAAATTTTGCCGTGATAAGACTCGATGAATGTATATTCTGTGCCGGACTTGAAGATGTGGGGAAGACATTATGCGACTTTGATAGTGGCCTTATTGCTGGTGTTTTACAGAGAAAACTCGGTAAAATAGTGAGTGTTGAAGAGGTTAAGTGCTGGGGTAAAGGAGACGATACCTGTGAGTTTGAGATAAACATTACTATGGAGTGATGCTCTGTGGGCGTTCAAATGAAAGAAAATGAGATTAAGATATTTGGAATATCTGGAAGTCCAAGAATTGGTTCGACAGATTTCGCAGTAAGGGCTGCTCTGGATTATGCGATAGAGAAGTACTCCGTTGAGACCGAATACTTTACATGCCATAATAAGAGCCTGAAATTTTGTATCCATTGCGACTTCTGTGTGAAGAAGAGAGAGGGTTGCGTTCACAAGGATGACATGCAAGAGGTGTACGATAAGCTGGAATGGGCAGATGCTGTGATAATGGGGACTCCCGTCTATCAGGGAACCTTGTCCGGGCAGACGAAGGTTGTTATGGACAGATGCAGGGCCATCGTCGCGAAGGATCCCAAGATACTGAAAAACAAAGTTGGTGCAGCAATTGCTGTTGGTGGCGACAGGATCGGGGGTCAGGAGCTTGCGATTCAGAGCATTCTTAACTTCTATCTGATAAGTGAGATGATCCCTGTAGGCGGAGGCTCTTTTGGGGCAAACATGGGTGTAACCTTCTGGTCCAAAGACAGGCTTGCAGAGGGTGTGAAAGAGGATAAAGAAGGGTTTAAGAGCCTGCATAAAACTGTTGATAGGCTCACAAATATTTCTAAAATAACTTACGGGAGGTGAAAGAGATGGGTGTAGGAAAAGTTGGTGAAAAATACAGGTGCAATATCTGTGGAAACGAGGTCGAAGTGACTAAAGTTGGCGGTGGAGCGTTGGTCTGCTGCGGAGAAGAGATGGAGCTTTTGAGTTGAGAAAATAATAGGAGGTGAATAAAATGACGGGAGAGCAAGAGGGCAGAGAGAATCTGAGTGATGAGACGAAGGATCTTGAGAGGGCAAGACAATCGCTGGTTGAAGAGCTGGAAGCCATTAACTGGTATCAGGAAAGGGTTGAAGTTACCAAAAATGAAGAGCTTAAGAGGATTCTTTCGCACAATCGGGATGAGGAGAAAGAACATGCAGCAATGCTGATAGAATGGATCAGAAAGAACGACAGCGTCCAGGACAGGATGTTTGAGGAGCATGATTGATAAAAGAGGTAGATTAAATGGGTTTTAAGGATCTGATAAACCCTCCTGAAAAGGAGGGCAAGGAGAAGCATGTCCCTGTGATAGAGGCACAGGGAAAGGCAAAGAAGGGCGAATGGATTGAGGTATCGGTTGTGGTTGGAAAAGAAGTAGCGCATCCAAACACGCTCGAGCACCACATAGAAGGGATATCTCTATACTTTAAAGAAGATGGAGAAAAGCCGGTCTATAAGGTGGCGGATTTCACATCATTTGCGGTGCACACCGACTCTTGTGTAAGCCTGAGGATTCGTGTTGAAGGTTCGGGTAGCTTGCATGCCCTGTCAAGCTGCAACATCCACGGCTTATGGGAGTCTGAAAAGAGGATCGAGGTTGAATAATATTAGATGAAGATGAAATGGCAAAAATGAGAAAGATCATATTGGTAATGGTTCTGGCTATCACCTTTCTTTCCTCTATTGGGTTTGTTGCTTCAGAGAATGTTGAATCGTCTGACTTTGATGATCCATCGGTCTGTGGAGGTTGTCACTCAGAGATCTATAATCAGTGGAATGGATCTCTACATTCAGTAGCATACACCGATCCATTATATCTGAAACTTGAGGAGATTGCATCAGATGAAACCGATGGACTTACTGACGATTACTGCACAAGGTGTCACACACCAATTGGAGTGCTTTCAGGGGAGGTCCCACCAATAGGACTTGATAACCCCGCTCTCAGCGAGGTATCAGAGAAGGGTGTATCCTGCGACTTTTGCCACAGTGTAAATGGAAGCACCGGGATTGGAAATGGTGCCTTTACAGTCTCACCTGATGGTATCAAAAGAGGTCCTCATGAAGACTCAAAATCACCATATCATGAAACTGCATTTTCCGATCTGCACACAAAAGCAGAATTCTGTGGGATGTGCCATGACGTATATCATCCTGTAAATGGCCACCCAATCGAGACGACCTACACCGAATGGAAAGAAGGCCCTTACAACACCGGTGATAAAGAGACAACGACATACTGTCAGGACTGTCATATGACACCAGGTATTACACAATTTGAGGCAAATCCTGGAAGGTCGACATCTATAGGACCAGAACGTGAGCATATCTACACACATTATTTTGTGGGAGGAAATGCAGCAGTTCCGGGTCTTTTGGGATCAGATGTTCACAAAAAAATGGCAGAAGAGCGGCTTAAATCCGCTGCAAAGCTGGAGTTAGAGGTCCCGGACGCTATAGCGGGAGAAGAAGCAGAGATCAGGGTGAGTGTTACAAACGTCGGAGCAGGGCACAAGCTACCAACAGGACTTACAGAGGCAAGAGAGGCCTGGATAGAGGTTGTAGCCACTGATTCGTCCGGAAAAGAGATATTTCACATAGGCGGCCTTGATGAAGATGGTAATGTAGACCATGAGGCTGTTATATACCATACAGTCCTTGCAGATGCCAATGGAGATCCTACTCACAAGGTATGGGAGGTCGAATCCACGATCTCTGATAACAGGATTCCTCCAAAGGAGACCAAGGTCGAAACATATCGATTCGCAATTCCAGCCGATGCAGAGATTCCGATTACTGTGGAGACGAAGTTTAACTACCGATCCGCATCACAGGAGCTTTTAGACACTCTTATGGGTGAAGGTGCTGTTGTTGCGCCGGTGATTGAGATGGCAAGTGCGACTGAAACGATAGGACCAGAAGACGGGGGAGGAGAAACACCAGGATTTGAGATAGCTATTGCCCTGATCGGACTTTTATCTGTGGCTTACTTTGTACGAAGAAAGGGTTCCAATTAGGGGGCGTGATCTTTGGAAAAACTTCCACCACATAACCCCGGTGCGCAGATGGGCGATTACGAGAGCGCATACAAAAACTTCGATTGGGAAGAAATCAAAGATAGATTTGACTGGTCAAGTACGGGCAAGGTGAACATGGCGCATGAGGCTGTGGATCGCCATGTCAAAGATAAAGGAGGCAAGACAGCTCTACATTACATCGACGATGGGCGAGAGGAGAAGTACACATTTAAAGAGATATCAATTCTCTCAAATAGGTTCGCAAACCTCTTAAAAGAACTTGATATTGTAAAGGGTGACCGGATATTCATATTCATGCCCAGATCCCCTGAACTTTATATCGCTTTTATGGGGATACTCAAGACCGGTGCGATCCCGGTACCTGTATTTGAGGCTTTCATGAAGGAGGGTCTTTTAGATCGCATGGGCGATTGTGACCCTGTTGCCGTAGTGACAAGTGATATCGTGAAAAGCAGAATCCCAAAAGAAGAGGTCAAAAGCCTCAGGTACATCATCGTTTCCGGAGAGTCTACAAAAGATGAGATAAACTATGATGATCTAAAAGGAAGATCACCCGATTTTGAACCTGTATGGCTCAGCCTAGATGATCCGCTTTTAATACACTACACATCAGGCTCCACAGGAAAACCAAAGGGGGTTTTACATGCTCAGAGAGCCATGATAGGTCATTACCAGACCGGGAAGTGGGTCTTGAACTTTCAAGAGAATGATGTTCACTGGTGCACAGCAGATCCAGGATGGGTTACCGGGACATCCTATGGAATCTTCTCACCATGGCTCAACGGTGTCAGTATAGTGATTCGAGGCGGAAGATTTTCACCCAAACCCTGGTACCAAACCATCGAAAAACTCAAAGTAACAATCTGGTATTCGGCACCAACAGCGTTTCGGCTACTGATGGGTGCAGGGGATGATCTTCTCAAAAACTTTGACCTTCAAAGCCTGAGAGCTATTTTCAGTGTAGGAGAACCGCTCAACCCCGAAGTGATATCATGGTCATTGAAAGCATTCAACCAACCCATACATGATAGCTGGTGGATGACTGAATGTGGCATGATGGTGATTTCAAATTATCCCTCGATGTCAATTAAACCAGGCTCTATGGGAAGGCCTTTTCCCGGTGTTGAAGCTGCGATTATCGACGACATTGGAGTTATTTTAGATCGTGGGAAGGTTGGGAACCTCGCCTTGAAAAAGGGTTGGCCTTCTATGATGAAGGAGATCTGGAGAAATGAAGAGAGGTATAAGAAATACTTCGAGTTTGATCCCTGGTTCATATCAGGAGATTCGGCCTTTATTGATGAGGAAGGATACTTTCACTTTATTGGAAGGGTCGATGACGTTATAAAAACATCAGGGGAAAGAGTTGGTCCATTTGAAGTTGAAAGTAGGCTAATTGAACACCCTGACGTTATTGAGGCAGGAGTGATAGGAAAACCGGATCATTTGAGAGGAGAGATCATAAAGGCGTTTGTTTTGCTAAAAGAAGGAGTTGAAGGCGATGATAACTTAAAGCGAGAGCTTATGGAATTTGTAAAGGTCGGGCTTGCTGCGCACGCTTCACCAAGGGAAATTGAGTTTGTGAAGATCATTCCAAAAACTAGGAGTGGGAAGATTATGAGGAGAGTTTTAAAAGCAAAAGAGCTTGGACTTGATTTAGGTGATACTTCGGGGATGGAGGACAGTTGATATGAAGCACTATATCCTGATATTAAGATCTGTAGAAGAGAATGTACAACAGCATATAAATCACTATTGTGCGTCATGCAAAAGCGTAGAGAGTGCGGAGTGGAAGAGGGCCCTTGTGAATGTAAAGGAAGGCATAGTCTTCTGTGAGTGGGAGGCTGAAGATGAGGAGGATATATTGAAAGGTATCAGGGAAGTCGGTATTAAAGAGGACTACGAGATTGTTGAAGTTGAGTCTATAGAACCCTGTGAGTACTGCTATTCGATATTTGGAGAGGTGGATTGACACATCAAGGGTTATTACAATGACTGAAAAAATTGCTGAAAGTATAACTGCGCTAATTGGGAATACTCCACTAGTCAGTTTAAATAAGATTGCTGAAGGCCTGCCTGCAAGAGTTATTGCTAAACTCGAATCGTTCAATCCGTGCAGCAGTGTCAAGGATAGAATTGGGATGAATATGATTTTGGACGCTGAAAAAAAGGGGCTAATTAGAGACGATACGATAATTTTAGAGCCCGCCAGCGGAAATACGGGAATAGCTCTTGCCTTTATCTGTGCGGCTAAAGGCTACCGGCTAATACTAATAATGCCAGAAACAATGGGCATTGAGCGAATAAAGATGCTTCTGGCATTTGGGGCCGAATTGATTCTTACTCCCGGCTCAGAAGGTATGGTGGGAGCCGTTAAAAAGGCCGAGGAGATAGCTGCTTCTGATTCTCGTCATCTTATATTACAGCAATTTTTGAACCCTGCCAACCCGGAGATTCATAGCAAAACCACGGCTAAAGAGATCTGGGAAGATACCGGCGGTAAGGTTTATATTCTGGTTGCTGGGGTAGGGACCGGGGGCACAATAACCGGGGTTTCTACAGAACTCAAAAAGGTAAAACCAACTGTCAAAGCAGTTGCTGTGGAACCCAAAACTTCACCTGTATTATCTGGTGGCTCCCCGGGATCTCACAAGATTCAAGGAATCGGTGCAGGATTCGTACCAGAGGTATATGAACCAGACGTTGTCGACGAGTTAATCCAGGTTACAGATGATGATGCAGGTTTTACGGCAAGAAGACTTGCACGAGAGGAAGGAATACTTTGTGGAATCTCTTCTGGAGCTGCCCTATTTGCAGCCTTACAGGTAGCTAAAAGAGAGGAAAATAAAGCAAAGATGATTGTCGTTATCTTACCAGACACTGGAGAGCGTTATTTGAGCACCTGGTTATTTGAATAAAATAAAGGAGGAGTTTTTTGGCCGGACAAAAACAGTATAAAGAGGGATCTGCCTGCCCGATTGAATTCAAGGAGGGTAGATATACCAAACTTGGTTCAGTTGTAAAAAATTTATGTCAGACCAACTCCAAGATGATCCAGAGGATGTGTCAAAACGGGCAGCACCGGGCGCTTCCTTCATTGACTGAAGTGATAAGTATTGTGGAAGACTTGCGCTCAGTTCTTTTCCCAGGTTATTTCGGTGAAGCAGAGCTTGATCTGTGCAGTATGGAGTTTCATGTTGGATCAACTCTTGACCGGGTTTCGAGGAATTTAAAAGATCAGATAAACCGTGGTCTATGCTTTGCATGTACAGGAGAGGAAGACGATCAACCCCAAAAATGTGAAGAAAATGCTGCGCTTATAACAAGAGAATTTTTAAACCGGCTATCAAAAGTTCAACATTTACTCGAAACCGATATTAGGGCAACTTACATGGGAGATCCTGCGGCCCCAAATATCGATGAAATCATATTTTGTTACCCAAATATACTTGCCATAACCAACTATCGACTGGCCCATGAGCTCTATGAACTTGGAGTCCCCATCATCCCCAGAATGATCACAGAGCATGCACACAGCATAACAGGAATCGATATACATCCGCATGCAGAAATTGGAGAGAGTTTCTTCATAGATCATGGGACCGGTGTCGTCATTGGTGCAACAAGCGTTATTGGTAACCGTGTAAAGATCTATCAGGGTGTAACCCTTGGGGCTAAAGCTTTTACTAAAGACGAAGAGGGCAAGGCAAAAAAGGGTATTAATAGGCACCCGATAGTGGAAGATGATGTTGTGATATACTCCGGGGCAACAATACTTGGAAGGATAACCATCGGAAGAGGATCAGTCATCGGGGGAAATGTTTGGCTGACACAAAGTGTGCCAGAAGGGGGTCGTATCACCCAATCGGAAATTAGATATGAAAAATTTATTGATGGAGGAGGCATCTGAAAGTGACAGAAAAGAAGAGGATACTGATAGTTGGAGGAGTTGCCGGTGGTGCATCTTGTGCCGCCCGTGCTCGCAGACTCTCTGAAGATGCAGAGATTATAATTTTTGAAAGAGGGCCTTATGTATCATTTGCAAATTGTGGTCTTCCATATTATGTTGGCGATGTCATAACTGAAGAAAAAAAGCTCCTTGTCGCAACGCCTGGTTTATTCAAAAAACGGTTTGAAATTGATGTTCGAGTTGAGCATGAAGTATTATCAATTGACCGAGATAAAAAAGAGGTCGAGGTTGAAGATCTTAAAAGTGGTAAAAAATATAAAGAAAAGTACGATTCGCTTTTACTTTCCCCGGGCGCATCGCCTATCAGGCCTCCACTTCCTGGCATAGATCTACCTGGCATCTTTACCCTACGGACAATCCCGGATAGTAAAAAGATCAGACAAAGGATTTCTGAGAGGAATGCAAGTCGTGCGGTTATTGTCGGCGGTGGCTTTATCGGACTTGAAATGGCAGAAAATCTTGTGAAACGGGGGATTTTTGTAACAATTATTGAGATGCTACCCCAGGTAATGCCGTCTCTTGACCCCGAGATGGCTTCACCAGTTCATGATAATATCACTTCTCATGGGGTGTCTTTATGCCTTTCTGACGCCGTTTCTGGATTTGAGGAAAATTCTGATAAGGCTATATCGGTCAATACAAAATCAGGAAAAAGCTTCATCGCTGATATTGTTATTCTGGCAATCGGTGTTCGCCCAAAGATCGAGCTAGCTAAAGAGACTGGCCTTGAGATCGGAGAGCTTGGTGGAATTCGTGTCAATGATCAGATGCGTACAAGTGATGAGAATATCTGGGCAGTTGGTGACGCAGTAGAGGTCTGGAATATTGTAGAAGAGAGGTGGACTCTTTTACCACTTGCCGGTCCTGCAAATAGGCAGGGTAGAATAGCTGCAGGAGTTATACTGGGACGTGACTTTAGATTCAGAGGCGTTCAAGCAACAGCAGTTTGCCATATCTGTGATATGACCATCGCTTCTACTGGTACCAATGAAAAGAACCTTGATCTCTTTGGAATCGGAGGAAAACCGGCAAATTATGAGAAGATCTACCTGAGGCCGGGTCATCATGTCGGTTATTACCCAGGTGCAAAACCCATATATTTTAAACTTATCTTTTCAAAGGAAGACGGAAAGATTCTTGGTGCTCAGGCAGTTGGAGAGGAAGGAGTCGAGAAGAGAATTGATGTCATTTCGATGGCAATCCAGAAAAATTCTACTGTCTTTGATCTTGAGGAGGCGGAGCTATGCTATGCGCCACAGTTTGGTGCTGCAAAGGACCCTATCAACCTGGCAGGTATGATTGCAGCTAACGCTCTGAGAGGAGATGCACCAATAGCGCATTGGGAAGATATGTCTAAATCAGATGTTACCATTCTCGATGTACGAAATCCCAGTGAGTTTGAAGCAGGTCATGTAAATGGCGCAATCAATATTCCACATACCGAGCTCAGAGGGCGTATGGATGAGCTTCCGCGTGATCGTGAGATCTGGGCATATTGTGCCGTAGGACAGAGATCCTATTATGCTACTCGTTTGCTTCGTCTAAACGGATTTAATGTAAAAAATCTTTGCGGGGGTTTTTTAACTCATAAAGATGTGGAGGGTATTAATAGAGCTTTTGTGAGGTGAATTTTCTTCCGATTTTGATTTTAACAGCCAGTCTTTGATATTGAAATATCAAAAGAAAAGGTGAAATATGTATAAATTACAACCAAACATCAATCAAGGAGGTTATGATTTGAGTGAGTCCGTAGATATAAAAATTGGAGTTTACGTATGTCATTGTGGTGGGAATATATCGGATAATGTCGATGTGGAGGCTGTAAGATCATTTTCAGAAGGTCTTTTGGATGTAGTTGTGGCAAGGTGTCTTGAGCATACCTGTTCTGATGAGGGTCAGAATATTATAAAAGAGGATATTTTAGAATACAACCTCAACAGGATTGTGGTTGGAACCTGCTCACCTCAGTTCCACGAGCGAACCTTTCAAGAAACACTTAAAGATACAGGATTGAACCCGTATCTTCTGGAAGTGGCAAATCTGAGGGAGCAATGTTCATGGATTTACGAGGACCGGGATTCAGCAACTAGGAAAGCTAAAAATTTAATGAAGATAGCTGCCTCTAAGGTAAGGCTGAATGAACCTCTTGAGATTAAAACAGTACCAATCGGAAATTCTGTTCTCGTTATAGGCGCCGGGATAGCAGGCATTCAAGCTTCACTCGATCTTGCAGATTCTGGAATGAATGTTTATACTGTCGAGAGATCTCCCTCTGTTGGCGGCCATATGGCTCAGCTCAGCAGAAGCTTTCCCACTGATGACTGCTCAGCATGCATTCTCGATCCAAAGAAATCTGACCTCTTCCGTCATCCAAATGTTACTCTGTACTCTTACTCGGAAGTTAACGAAGTTAATGGCCATATCGCAAACTTTGATATCGGTATTGTGAAGAAGCCAAGGTATGTGGATGAGAATAAGTGCACCGCATGTAAAGTATGTGAAGAAGTATGTCCAATATCAGTTTTAAATAAATTTGAGGTCGGTATCGGAACCAGGAAGTGTGCCTATATGTATCCTGAGAGTGTTCCAGCACTATCTACCATAGATATTGAAAATTGTATTAGGTGCGGGCTTTGTAAATTGGTATGCGAGGCAGATGCTATTGATTTTTCGCAGAAACCAGAGGATGTCAACATCCGTGTCGATACCATAATTGCTGCAACAGGTTATGATTTTTATCCTGCTGAAGAGCTCCGTTATGGATATGGCATGTATGAGAATGTGATGATAGGACCTCAGCTCGAGAGGATGAATGTTACTACAGGTCCGACAGGTGGTAAACTCATAAGACTCTCTGATGGAGAACCGATAAGAAGGATTGCATTTATTCAATGTGTTGGGGCAAGGGATAAACAGATAGGAATGCCGAACTGCTCAAGGGTATGCTGTATGTATGCTCTGAAGCATGTGCAATGGATCAAAAAGAAAAACCCGGGTGCAGAAGTGTATATGTTCTATAAAGATATCAGGGCTTTCGGTAAAGGGTTTGAGGGATATTACGAGAGGGCGCAAGACGCAGGTGTCGTATTCATAAAAGGGGGTGTTTCCGAAATCATAGAAAATGAGGACAAGACCCTCACCTTGAGGGGTGAAGATACACTCACTGGTGATTTAATCGAAGTTGAATGCGACGTTGTCTGCCTCTCCGTCGGATTCGTTCCGGATGAGTCAACAAGAAAAGTTGCTGAATTGCTTGGAGTTGCAACGGACGATGACGGTTATTTCCTAGAGGCACATCCAAAGTACAGGCCTGTAGACACGTTAAGAGATGGTATATTTATCTGTGGATGTGCGTCAGGTCCAAAGGATATACCGGATTCTGTTGCTCAGGCATCAGCTTCAGCTGCTAGAGCCATCAGGCTTATGAATCAGGGTCAGATAGCATTAGACCCAATAAAAGCCTTTGTTAGGATGAATTGCGATGGATGCGGCGTCTGTCTTGAGGTCTGCCCAAATGGTGCAATAGGCATGATAGAAGATAATGTGCTGATAAATGAGGCTATATGCCAGGGCTGTGGTTTATGCATAAGTTCCTGCAAGAAGGGTGCAATATCTATTAAAAACTTTACAGAAGAGCAGATAATGTCACAGGTAGAAGCAGTACTTTCCGAAGGTGATGAGAAGAAGATAATTGCATTCCTCGATGATGGAACCACTTACAGAATAGCAGACCGAATCGGTCAGGCCGGTTTTTCGTATCCAGAAAATGTGTATATTATTAGGGTGAAGGATGGTAGCCAGATAACCCCAGAGATGATAGTAAAGACATTCGAGCTGGGTGCTTCTGGAGTCTTTATCGGTGAACCTGAAGGCGGAAGTACCGTGTTTAATCCGAAATCTGTGGAAGTTGCAAAAAAGAATATTGAGGAGGCAAAGGTTATGCTTTCTGATAGGGGGATCGACCCCAATAGACTCTCATTTGGACTTTACATAACAGTATGGGCCCAGAGGCTTGCAGGTCAATTAAATGATCTTGCAGAGATTTGTGAAGATTAGAAAGGTTGTTAGAATATGGTTGATACAGGAGAAGATATATTCACATTTATAGTAGGTGGCAAGGCAGGCGAAGGAGTAAAAAAAGCCGGGTCGGTTGCATCTAAACTATTTTCAGAGATGGAGCGAAATGTTTTTCAGATGGACGACTACCAAAGCCTTATAAGGGGTGGTCACAATTTCTCTGTTGTAAGCACATCCGTTTCCGAGATTACGAGCCATTACATGAAGGCTGATCTTGTGGTATCCCTCGATGAAAGGAGCTATGAGATTCATAAAAACCATCTTCTGGATGATGGCTTTATGATTTACAACTCCGATCTTTTGCCTGATGGTAAAGGTGTGGGAGTGCCCTTAACCTCTCAGGCAAAGAAGTACCCCAGACCGGATATTATGGTTGGAGTTAGTGCTGTTTCGATCCTTTCATGCGCCATTGGCCTTGATAGAGAAGAACTTGAAGAGGTCATAAAAAAAGAATATAAAAAAGATACTGAAAACAACATCTCCTATGCCACAACGATCTATGATATCGTTCATCCGAAGATTGGGGGAAGATTCAATCTTGATCGAGGTGATCAGAATAGCCCCATTTTAACAGGAAATCAGGCCATCGCCTTGGGTGCTTGTGCAAGTGGCCTTGATATCTATTTCGCATACCCAATGACTCCCGCTTCATCCATTTTGCATTTTCTTGCCGCCCATGATCAAGACCTCGGTGTTACGGTGATTCACCCAGAAAGCGAGATTGCGGTAGCAAATATGGCTATTGGATCTGCTTTTTGTGGTGCTAGAGTGATGGTAGGAAGTAGTGGTGGGGGATTTGCCCTTATGGAGGAGGCAATCTCACTTGCAGGAATGACAGAAACTCCTTTGATCTGTGTCCTTTCATCAAGACCGGGGCCTTCTACTGGCGTTCCGACATACACAAACCAGACGGACCTGGGACTTGCACTCAATTCCGGACATGGGGAATTTCCATTGATCGTGGCATCGCCAGGGAGTGCCAATGAAGCCTTTTACCTTACTTCTGAGATGATGAGCCTTGTATGGAAATTCCAGACACCGGGAATATTACTTACAGAAAAGCACCTGTCTGAAAGCAGTATGACTGTGGATATTGATGTTGGGAAGGCCAGGTGGGCTGATCCTGTGTCGCATATGAAAGGTGAGTATAAGCGTTATCTTGACACACCCGATGGTGTATCACCGTTACTTTTTCCCCCTTCAAACGAGCTGATCAAATGGAACAGCTACGAGCATGATGAGATGGGAATTACAACAGATGAAGCAGATATGATCAAGAAGATGCATGACAAGAGGAAGAGGAAACAGGATTCGATTAGGAATCATCTGAAAGGGGAGCATACGGTCAATGTTTATGGCACCGGTGAACCCAGGATCTTTACATATGGTTCAACCAGTATGAGTGTTTTAGAGGCTCTACGTCATGGAAAAATTGATGCTACAGTAGTTCAACCGATATACCTTGATCCCCTTCCAATATGGGAATTAGACAAGTTTAACGATAGCGATTCTGTAATAGTCGTTGAACAGAGTTCTTTTGGGCAATTCAGTACTCTTCTCAAGGATAAGGTCGGATTAGAAGATGTTATAGATATAAGAAAGTACGATGGTCGTCCCTTTGATCCGTTTGAATTATCAGAAGAGATAAAGGAGGTGATCTGATGATTGACGACCTAACAACCTATGCGGAAAATACGTGGTGTCCTGGATGTAGTAACTTTGGAATATTCAATTCCTTTAAAAATGCAGTAAGGAAACTTGAGGAAAAAGGCATCAGACGAGATAAGATCATCATCACGGGTGGAATCGGAAATCATGCAAAAATATTTGACTTTCTGAAACTTTCCGGTTTTTACTCCCTTCATGGAAGATCGATAGCCACAGCCCAGGGTATCAAATTTGCAAATCCAGATCTCAAGGTTGTAGTGTTTGTTGGAGATGGAGATTCATTTGGAGAAGGGATTGCCCACACGATATTTGCTGCCAAAAGAAACGCCGATATCACAGTGATCGTCCATGACAATGGCGTTTATGCCCTCACCACCGGGCAGTACACGCCTGTCAGCGAAAAGGGCTTCAAGGGACCTTCAACACCAAAGGGCAGTGTAGAACAACCACTAAATCCACTGGCGCTTATGCTTGAGGCAGGAGCAACTTTTGTTGCAAGGGGTTATCCAGTGAAAGGCGAACATCTCACAGATATCATGGTACAGGCAATCGAGCACGAGGGATTTTCTCTTGTGAATGTTTTGCAACCCTGTGTGAGTTTCAACAACACCTATAAAAAGTACAATGAGATGACTGAGATTTTGGATGGTATTCCTGATAGCTATGATGAGGCGATTAAGATTGCTAAAAGAGTAGATAAGTTGCCGATAGGGGTGATTTACAGATCACAAAGTCAGCCATTTCATAAAGGTCTGTACGGAGAGCATAACCCCGTTTTAAATCGAGTTTTCCGGGAAGAGAAGAGGGAGATGGTTTTAAAATTATTAAAAAATTTCAAGGAAGGATGAGATTATGAATCTTAAAGCCCTGCACAAGATAAGCTATGGTCTATATATTGTAACCTCAAAGATGGAAGAGAAGATCAATGGACAGATCGCAAATACGGTGATGCAGATAACGTCAGAGCCCAAAACAATTGCGCTTGGCATAAACAAAAAGAACTTGACCCATGAATATATCTCGGAAAGCAAGGTCTTTGCTGTCTCAATTTTATCAAAAGATGTTGAAATGAGACTTATAGGAATTTTTGGATTTAAATGTGGCAGAGACGTCGATAAGTGCGAAGGGATAGAGTACAAAATTGGAGAGACTGGTGCACCTCTGATTTTGGAAGGTACTATTGGCTTTATAGAAGCAGAGGTCATCGACATCTTTGACTGTGGAACACATACAATCTTTGTTGGAGAGGTGATCGATGCAGAGATCTTAAACGATAAGGAACCGATGACATATGCCTATTATCACGAGGTGAAGGGTGGTAAATCTCCTAAGAATGCGCCCACTTACCTCAAGGAAGAAGAGCCTTCAGAAGAACTTGACCAGAGCCAAAAGATTGGAAAGTATCAATGCTCGGTTTGTGGATATGTATACGATCCAGAGAAAGGAGATACCACTTCCGGTATCAAACCAGGTACGCCATTTGAAGAACTGCCAGACGATTGGAGATGTCCGATCTGTGGGGCAAAAAAGGAAGCTTTTAAAAAGATCGGATAAAAGGAGGTGGAAAAGATGGCAATAGACCCTATATGCAAGATGGAAGTGGATGAGAAGACTGCGAAGTTAAAGAGCGAGTACAAAGGTAAAACGTATTACTTCTGTGCTCCAGGATGTAAGACTACATTTGAAGAGGACCCGGAAAAGTATATTTAGTCAAGGTAAAAAATTTAGGAGAAGGTTAAAATTATGATAAGCGATAAGATGGTAGAAGCGCTGAATACTCAGATGAACAGAGAGCTTTATTCGGCATATCTTTATATGTCCATGTCAGCTCACAGCACATATATTGGACTTAAAGGATTTGCAAATTGGTTTATGGTCCAGTACCAAGAGGAGATGACACACGCGATGAAGTTTTACGACTACATAAATAACCAGGGGGGCAGGGTAAAGCTAGCTGAGATTGCCGAACCACCCACGGAATTTGAGTCGCCATTGGACATGTTTGAAAAGACTCTAAAACATGAGCAATTTGTTACAAAATGCATTAACGAGCTTGTAGACCTTGCTATTGAAGAAAAAGATCATGCTACCAACATATTTTTGCAGTGGTACGTTACCGAGCAGATCGAAGAGGAAGGGAATGACAACGACATTATCTCAAAACTGGAACTGATAGGTGATGACGGAAACGGCCTACTAACTCTTGATAAGGAACTTATGGCAAGAGTGTTTGTTCCACCAGCCGGGCCAATTTCAGGAATACAAACACAGTAGGTGAAAATATGGAAGAAAGATTAAAAGCCCTTGAGACGGCGATAAAACTCGAAGAAGATGGAAAGGAATTTTATATTAAGGCAAGTGAAAAGTCGACACAACCTTTCTCAAAGGATATGTTCAAATCCCTTGCGGAAGCTGAAGACAATCACATTCAAAAGGCCAAGGAGATATACAAAAAGCTCAAAAGTGATGGCGAGTGGCCGAAATTAGTGACATCCTCAAAGGACGAGGTAGAGGTAAAATCGGTCTTTCCAAAAGATCTTAAGATGACGAAAGAGGAGCTCACTGAGACCACATATGTACTGAATATCGGCATCGAGATGGAAGAGAAGAGTATCAAATACTATGATGAACTGGCAGAGAAGGCGGTAGATCCCTTCGAGAAGAGATATTATATCGCACTCTCACGTGAGGAGCGAGGACATTACCTCGATCTATCTGACTATAAAGAGTACTTTTCGGATCCTGCAGGATGGTTTGGAGTAAGAGAGGGATTCAGGTTGGACGGTTAATTCCGATTAGCGGGGCGAATTGATGATCTAGTACCTGGAAGGAGGTTAATAAATCAATGGAGGATACAACCTTTAGAGAAAAGATAATTGGGGTGATATAAGATGGACAAGTGGGAATATCAGATAACTAAAGATGCAATAGAGCATAGGGAAGAAGTTATAGAGTGTGGTATGGAGGGGGATTGTTTTGTGCATGACCCCATTGAGGAGGATCTCCTAAAAATCTTGAATAGTAGGGGAGAAGAAGGCTGGGAACTGGTATATATGGGGTACCATCTGGGAGAGCTTATGGCCATCTGGAAGAGGAAAAAAGAGTGAGGAGATGATTTATATAGTCTTTTATTCGAGATACGGCAACACTTTGATGATGGCTGAAGCTATAAACGAGGGAGTCGAAGCGGCTGGTGGCGAGGCCTGCTTGAGAAGGGTCCGCGAGACCGCACCTGAAGCTGTTATTGAAAAAGATCGACGTTGGAAGGCAACAATTGATAAGATGAAGAGTATACCTGAAGCAGATGTCGAGGAGCTTTCGGATGCTGATGCGCTCATAATTGGGTCTCCCACAAGATTCGGAAATATGGCGGCGCCAATGAAGGAGTTCATCGACCTAACCGGTAGACTCTGGGTTAGGGGTGCTCTCTCAGGAAAAGTGGGTGCAGTATTTGGTACAAACTCTACCATGCATGGAGGGAAAGAGTCAACGCTTCTCTTTATGATGTTACCTCTATTACACCATGGAATGGTGATCGTTGGGATCCCTCCGACAGAAGTTGATGTTGCGACACATGGCTCGTACTACGGTGCTACTGCAACAACAGGTCCCATCTCAGAAAATCATCCGACAAAAGAGGATCTTAAGCTCGCAAAGGCGCTTGGAAAAAGAGTCTGTGAGATCTCTAAAAAAATTAACATGAGGTGATGGGATATGAATTGTGAGGAGTGTGGAGTAGAAACGACTGAAATCCATGATGAAGATAGTAGGGAATATGAAAGTAATCATATATACAACTCCTGCATGCCCTTTTTGTAAAATGACAAAGGAGTTTTTAGAGGAAAATGAGATCGAATATAAAGATGTGGATGTTTCCTTAGATGAGGATGCTGCAAAAGAGATGGTGGACAAAAGTGGACGTTTCTCTGTTCCTCAGATCGATATCGATGGAACGGTCATGATCGGATTTGATAAAGAGAGTCTGGAAGAGAGATTGTGTTTGAAAAAAGATGTATGACGTAATAATTATTGGAGCAGGGCCTGCTGGAATGACTGCCGGGTTGTACTGTATCCGGACGGAGCTTAAGACACTTGTTATTGAATCGCAGATGCCCGGTGGCCAGATAGCAACAGCAGAGAAGATCGATAACTACCCCGGATTCCCCAACGGGATCACGGGCATGGAACTTGCCGTTAAAATTGAAGAGCAGGCCAAAAATGCTGGAGTAACCATCAATACTCTCGAATCTGTTGAGAATATCAAGAAGATGAAGGAAGAATTTTTAGTTTTAACAAGTGAGGGCGAGTATAAAAGCAGGTCCATAATAATCTCTTCTGGTCTGAGAAATAGAAGACTCAACATTCCAGGAGAGGACGAATTTTTCGGTAGAGGTGTAAGCTACTGTGCAACCTGTGATGGTCCTCTCTTCAAAGATAAGAGAGTTGCAATTATAGGTAGCGGAACCGGGGCAGTTAAGGCCGCTCTTTTCATGGAAGGGATAGCAAGTGAGGTGAGTATCATCTTAAACGGAGAGAAAGTTAAGGTAGCCGAGCCGATCATCGGAACAAGGTTGGATAGAAGTAATATTAGCTTATTAAAACGGACTAAGGTAGGGGAGATAATTGGAGATCAGGTTGTTAACGGACTCAGGGTTATGGATTTGATGAATAAAAATGAGTATGAAATAAAAGTTGATGGTGTATTTATAGAGGTTGGTAAAGATCCAAATACCGCTTTTCTCTCAGGTTTGGGTCTTGAGATGGATGAAAGAGGGTATATCGCTGTGGATAGTCAACAGAGGACAAACATAAAAGGTTTTTTTGCAGCAGGAGACGTCACTTCCGAAGGGATTAAACAGGTTACAATAACGGTTGCTCACGGATGTAAAGCGGCACTCAGTGCTTATGAATATCTAAAGGGCGAATCCTGAAGGATTTAGGAGTTTTTATAAGAGAGTCGATCGACTTATAGATGTGACTTCAAAAGATTAAAAGAGGTGATTAAAACGGGTTTAAAGATCGCTTGGGGGATTACGGGTTCTGGAGACTATATGGAGGAATCTATCTCACTTATGAAGCGCATCTCAAATGAAGATGACGTGGATATCAAGGTCTTTCTTTCAAAGAGTGGCGAACAGGTGGTGAGATGGTATAAGCTCTGGGAGAGTCTGGAGGAGTCATTTCCGAATCTCAGTGTCGAAAAAGGGCCAAATACGCCTTTCATAGCAGGACAGGTTCAGATAGGAAAATTTGATCTTCTTCTAATATGTCCATCAACCGGGAACACCACCGCCAAGATAGCCTGTGGAATTGCAGACACACTTGTGACAAATACAGTTTCTCAGGCTATGAAAGGAAGAGTTCCGGTTTATATATACCCCGTTGATCAAAATAAGGGCGATGTTGTCACTAGTTTACCAGACGGGAAGGAATTAACCCTCACTATGCGAGAAGTAGATATCGAAAATGTAGAGAGGATAAAGAAGATGAATAATATATTTGTTATTAAAGATGTCAGTGAGATTGAAGAGATTGTAAAATCGTTTAAGGAAGGGAATAAATGAAGAACGAACGCTGGGACGAGATAGGCTCGAAGTTTGCACACTTGACGAGTCTGCACCCCTGTTACAGTGAAAAGGCTCACTTCAAATTTGCCCGTATCCATCTACCGGTTGCAAAGAAATGCAACATACAGTGCAACTTCTGCAATCGAAAAATTGATAAATGTGAGTACAGGCCAGGTGTTACTTCCTGTATAACAACACCTACAGAAGCTTTGGAGAGGGTGGAAAAGACGGTAAAAGAGCTAGAGAATGTGAAGGTTGTTGGAATAGCAGGCCCTGGTGAGCCATTATTTAACGAAGAGACATTTGAGACGCTGAAACTTGTTCAGGATAGATTTCCCGACCTTGTCAGATGCTTTGCATCCAATGGGCTCCTTTTGGCTGAAAAAGTAGACAGACTTGTAGATTTAGGCGTAAATACAGCGACAGTAACGATAAATTCCATAGATCCTGAAGTGGGTGCTAAGATCTACTCTTGGGTTAGATACAATGATACGACCTACAAAGGAGAAGAAGGTTCCAGGATTCTGATAGAGAACCAGCTGAAAGGTGTAGAGGCTGCAAGTGAAAATGGGCTTGTGGTTAAGATAAACACGGTTTTGATTCCAGAGATCAATATGGGCCAGATCAAAGAGATAGCGAGGCAGACCTCTGAACGTGGAGCTGTCCTCATGAATATAATTCCGGTTATACCACTATACAAGTTTGAAGATATAAAGCCCCCAACCTGCGATGATCTGAAGGTGGCAAGGGACCTTGCAACAGAATACCTCCCACAGTTCAGATTGTGCAGACAGTGCAGAGCCGATGCAATCGGTGTGCCAGGCCTTGAATCATGTGGATCACCGGCACAGAAATCCGGGTCTGAGTACTTCCATGGGTGAAAATACTTTGATTTAGGTGATTTAATTGTCAGAAGAGGAGACGTCCAAGACGGCTGAAGAATGGTTTGACCTTGGATACAATACGGAAGACCCGAAGGAGAAGATCAAGTATTACACGAAGGTGCTTGAGATCGATGGGAAGAACGTTGCAGCATGGTATAATAAAGGTCTATCATATCTTCTCCTGGAGATGTACGTAGATGCTATAGCCAGTTTTGATAAAGTCCTTGAGATCGACTCTGAAAATGTTGATGCTTGGCACTATAAAGGAATTGCCCTCGATATTTTGAGTCAATGCTCAGATGCTACAGCGTGCTTTGAGAAAGCATGGGAGCTTGGTATGAAGGACAGATTCAAATCAGAAGATGAAGAATAATAAGAAAAAAGGATGTGATTGACATGAAATTTGGAGATGTGGAGGGAAAAGAAGAGATGTATGACGATTCAGGCAATATGCTTTTACAGGAAGGAGAATGCATAAGTGAGGTGGTGAACGAAACTTGCGATGGCATCTTCGAGAAGCATTCTTTGGGCTGGAGGATCGTATTTATGGACGGACCAGGATGCTATTTCATAACCGACACAAGAACAGTCTTTTTAAGGGAGCCCCTATCATACCAGGGTGGAGAAGATGAACTGGCAAAAAGGTTATACTCCTTTACTGATGGACAGTACTGGCCTGATAGAGCAGATAAAGCAAAAAGTGCGGGAGCAAAAGAGTTCTTTGAGATAATGCATGATGAGATTGAGAAGTTCAAGCACGGTAAGCAAGATTCATCGATCTTTGTAGATTCTGAGGATGGTAAATATAAGGTTGTGGTCGGAAGGAATGTGGGCGATGCTCTGGAAAAAATAATAAAAAGATGATCAAATTAACCTGAGTGATCAGATGGAAGAGGCACTAATTATAGTAATTATCTTTGTATCCACCGTCTCCTCTATGGCACTTGCTGCCATGATCCTGAGCAGGAGAAGCAGACAGAAGTGGCAGAAGCTTGCAGATGAACTTGGGCTTGCTTTTGAAGGAGGGCGTTACCTATTCAGGGATTCCAAGATCAGAGGACTATACAGAAAACGCAGTGTCCTTTTTAGGATCTACATGGAGAGCAGAACATTATACACTCAGTTGACTTTAAATTTTGAGAATACGAAGAATGTTTCACTCTTCATCTATTACAAAAAGACTTTTGACAAGGTGGGGAAACTGCTCGGTGGTGAGATTAAGTTTGAAGAAAATCCGGAATTTGACTCAAAGATCACAGTGAGGGGAAGTGATAAAGATTTGATAAAAGCTGTGATTGATCAGTCTATACAGGATAGGATACTGGGATTGGACAAGTTTGATATACTCAGGATAAAGGAAGAAAAAGCTTATTTTAGAGAAGTTGGAATTATAACTGACACTGAGAGGTTGAAGACGGTTATAGGCCTTGTTAGTGATATAGTAGACGGAATAGAAGAGGATTAAGTTTAGTCAAAGAGGAGGATTAAGTTTAGTCAAAGAGGAGGATTAAGTATGGATAAAAAAGATCAAACGGAGATACTAACCCTAGTCGCTTTTATAATAATCGTATTATTGGTCTTATGGATTGCAGATGTACAGTATCAATATGCATTCTTTATTGCCGTAGTCGCAGCTGTTGCGGGTATGCTGAGAATACTATGGAGAAGAAAGAGAGAGTGAGGATGCAAGCCTTGCTTTCAGCTCGTTTACGATAGGGCCTGAGTCTTCCACTGATAGGTTATATCTTCTACCAAGCCACTCATATTTGGAAGCGGTAAATTTAGTACTGTCCTTAAATAGACCGCATAATTAATATAGTACAACATCCATTTCTCTATTGTGATAAAAATGGCTAGACCGAGGAGCAAGATAGATATAACGTGCAACGTGCCAGAATTCAAAATGCAAGTATTTCTTGAAGGAGAATGGAAAAGATATTGTGAAACGGGGTAAGAATCGCGCTGGTCACCAACAGTATTATTGCAACCATTGTAATAGTTGGTTT
>JAXHTJ010000068.1:0-12194 GCA_034190245.1 Halobacteriota archaeon
AAATATCAAATTCACAGATTAAAAGAAGGTGTAAATTTTGGTCTTTGGTTGGCTGTTACCAATAATATTCATACTGATGGTAATATATATGGCATCTATCAAGGTGGTTAAAGAATACGAAAGAGCTGTAATTTTCAGATTGGGTAGACTTCTTGGTGAAAAGGGTCCGGGAATATTTTTTATAATTCCGATATGGTATGAAGTGAAAATTGTTGACATGAGAACAGTATCACTTGATATCCTCCCACAAAAAGTCTATACAAAAGACGAAAAAATTGTGAGATTAAATGTTGTAATTAACTACAAGATAACATATCCTGGAAAAGCACTCACTCAAGTTGAAAATTATGATCAGGCAATTTCAAATGCCTCTATTAGTGTACTTAAAGATGCTGCTACTCGGGCCGAATTATCGGACTTTTTTAAAATGGAATTCAGGGAAGGTGTTAAAGAGATTATTAACAAAAAAACAAGTTCGTTTGGTATTGAAGTATCTGAAGTTGAAATTAAGGATGTTGAAAAACCAGATGCATGGGGTGCATTTAAAGACTAAGGCAAAGAAAAGAAGAGGGTTATCTGCAACACAACCAACAGCCCCTTGGACGCACCCGAATTCTATTCGGATGTGGCGAGGATGATGCTTTATGCCATCATCTTCAAAATCAAGACGATTCAAGACAATATTACCAAAGACTAAGATTAATGAACCATGTGAGCATATTAACTCTTATCCAGAAGTACCAAGTGATCAAGTGACTCTAGATATAATCAATATCGATAGTGTATGCAAAAAGTTTGGCAACAACAGGGTGCTGGATGATGTAAATTTGAAGGTATCAAAGGGGGATTCCTTTGCCCTGATCGGCCCTAATGGCGCTGGAAAGACGACTCTTGTAAGGATCCTCAGTACGCTTACAAAGCCAAACTCTGGAACTGTGACAATAAATGGTTATGACATAAACGAAGATCAAGAGAACGTAAGAGGTGAGATAGGGGTAATATCTCATAACACATTTCTATACAATGATCTGACAGCCCAGGAGAATCTGGAGTTCTACGGCGAACTCTACGGCTTAGATAATGACCAGATCCCGGAAAAGATAGACCAACTACTTAGAAAGGTAAATCTGCGACTCAGAGCCCATGATCCGGTCGGTACCTTCTCAAGAGGTATGAAACAGAGACTCGCGATTGCAAGGACGATCCTTCATAATCCAAATATCTTGATACTCGATGAGCCGTCAACCGGGCTAGATGTCAAAAGTAAGAATATCTTTTATGAGATAGTTAGGGATCTTCACTCCGCTGGTAAGACAGTCCTGCTTGCGACGCACGATCTGAAAGAGTTGGAGATATTATGCGAAAAATTGGCAATTTTAAATAATGGAAAGATTCTTCTCAGCGGAGATCTCGATGAAGTAAAAGAGGGTAGATCACTCGAGAGCGTTTTTATCGATTTAACCGAGGGTGTGTGAATTGAAGCTTAGATATGTTCTATCAATAGCAAAGAAGGATCTGAAGATTGAATTCCGGGCGAAGCACACAATAAATTTTATGCTATTATTTTCACTACTCACTATAATTGTTTTCAGTGTTGCACTGGGTTCGTCAAACGTAGTTGAGGAGGTTGGACCGGGTCTTCTCTGGGTTATATTCTTATTTACCGGAATGCTTGGAATATCTCGTGCTTTTATAAGAGAGAAGGAGCTTGGCACTTTAGATGGCATCCGATTGTCTCCCGTGGACCCCGAATCGATGTTGATAGGCAAGATATTGTATAATCTTCTGCTGATGTTACTTATCGAAGTGATCGTCTTTCCACTCTTCATCTTTCTGCTCAGCTACTCTTTTGAAGGCAACCCGGTCTCCGCCTTTTTTGTGCTGACTATGGGACTTTTTGGATTTGTAATTGTCTGCTCTGCACTATCTGCACTCGTCTTAAACGCAAAAACAAGGGAGTTGTTATTGCCGGTAATACTATTTCCGATCGTCTTTCCGATAATATCTATCTCGATACATGCATTAAATGACGTTTTGAGAGGGGCCAGTCTATTGGACGTTGGTAATGACCTTGTCTTCATAGTTGCTTATATAGTGATTATGCTTACAGTGTCCATGTTAACATTTGCTTACGCATTAGAGGATTGATCTAGCCAATTTGAATTTCTGAGAAGAAAAAGCCTACAAATCAATAGTTTTATGTGTAATTAATGAGAAAACGTTTCTATCTATAATTATTAATAGGATCTGAGTAATAAAAGATGGAGGTGAAAAAAATGAGTAAAATTAAAACTGGAGCCATTGTAGTCATAGTCTTGATATTAACGGTCTGTTTACTTTTGGCCTCTTCCTCGGTAGTTGGGGCAGACCCGTCTGACAGGGATGGAGATGGCTGGCACAATTGGTATGAAGAATGGGAATCAGAAACAGATCCGGACGATCCTGATACGGATGATGATGGTATAATCGATTCGGAAGATCCTTATCCGCTCAATCCAGATCTACCCGAAAAACAGACATCAACGGCTACGCCCACTCCAACGTCTACACCAACACCCACACCAACACCGACACCAACTCCGATGCCAGTACTCACTCCAATAGCTACACCAACTGCCACACCAACACCGACACCAACACCACCAGAAGAACCCCAAGAAACGCCATGGTTCTTGATACTTATAGCCACTATAGTAGTAGCCGTGGTAGTAGTTGCAGTATACTATTCCAGAAAGTAAATACAAATACAAAAATGGATTGAGGGGATTCATTCCCCTTTTTTTAAGATCGAATTACTGTAAAGTTTTATCCAAATAGCAAGCGAAAACTATATTCTCAAGTAATACCGAAAGAGATTATAACAAGCGTAATAAAGATAAGATTGGTACAAACATGAGAGTCACAAAAAACATTTTGATCTTGGGTTTTGTCTACGTCTTGCTTGCAGTCTGTTTCTATTTTGCCTTAATGGTTTTACCCCCTGTAATGGAGTTAGGAGATAGCTATAGAATCTTCTTCTTCCATCTCCCAAATGCCATAGTGGCGTATGTGGCATTGACGATCACACTGGTTGGGAGCGTCTTCTATCTCTCTCGCAGGGATCTGAAATACGATAAGATTGCTAGCAGTTCAGCTAAGCTGGGTTTGCTGTTTTGCTCATTAGCGCTCATATCCGGGTCAATCTTCTCACTTGCAGCATGGGGGCCGGCAAGCGGCTGGATCAGTGATCCGAAAGTGATAACGTTTCTGATAACCTGGTTTGTTTATGCTGCCTATCTCTCACTAAGGTCCGCAATAGAAGAGGATGATACCAGAGCAAGAGTCTCTGCTGTTTTGGGAATTTTTGGATATGCTACTGTGCCACTTGCATACTTATCAACCAGGATATGGTATCTTCGCACGCATCATCCGAAGGGCTCCATTGGATTAGAATCAAATATGTGGGCAGTGCTTTGGGGCATAACCTTTGGACTTATAATTCTTTTGGCATATCTCTTGTGGTGGGATTTCAAGTTAAAAAACCTGGAAGAAGAGTATCAAAGACTTCAATCACTTGCCAAGGAAGGGAACTAAAAGATAAGGTTGTAAAGGATCAAAGGGAGGTAAAAAATGGATATGGATATTTTTTATATTTTAGTAGCATGCTTGGTGTTTCTGTCGTTTTTAATTGGATATGTAGTTCTTCTGGATATCAGATTGAGAAATTTTGAGAAGAAGATAGATGACCTGAAAAGAGTGCTCGGAGAGGGTAAGTAAACGATCGACAAATCCGTTCTAAGAATTATTACCTTTCCACCATCCACCAAAAAAATCCTGTACCACCACCCACTAAAACTTCCAGTAGAAACTAAGGGGTTGGTCTCCTGCAAAAATCTTGATTGTTTTTGACTCTCTATGGGTCTTCTGGGTGTAATTTTTGTTGATGTAGGGTAGGAAGAGGGATTTGAGGGTAAAGAAAACTCGTAAGATTTAAATAGCTTGAAACGTTTTCTGAGAACGGGAAAGAGCATGAACGGTGAAGAAAGATCGTATAAGTCAATTCTATTTGTCTGTGATGCAAATACGTGCAGAAGTCCGATGGCCGAGGTCATACTCAAGGAATTGTTATCTAAACATGAAGGAGAAGGAGCTGCCCAGATTAAGGTTCGTTCAGGCGGCATTGGCTCACATGCCCGGGACAACAGTCTCTTCTCTCTTGATGCAAAACTTACCGTCAAAGAGAAAGGTTACATTCCCTCAGAAGAGATTTTCAGTAGAGATCTGAGTATTCATACGGATATGATTGAGGATTCGGATTTGATATTAACGATGACGGAGGTACAAAAAGAGAGGGTGCTAAAACTTCAAGTGGCGAAAGATAAAGAAGTAGAGACACTGAAAGAGTTCGTTGGGGAAAACGGAGACATCGCTGATCCTAGAGGCGGTGATGATGAAATATATGATAAATGCTTTAATGAGATAAAGAGCTGCCTGGATAAATTAGTTGAAAAGATCCTTCCCTGACACAGTAACAGTTATTACTGGTGAACCGGATAAACCCCTGGGGTGGAAGTGGGTATAAGTATAAGGTATAAGTATAAAGAGAAGGAACTAGTTTAACATAAAAATTTTGGAGATTGCGCACTTATGGTCAAACTTTTGAGAGGTAAAGGAGTATGAAAAAGATAAAAAGCGTGTGGGTTAAGGCAGATGGGGGATCATGGGACTCTAATAAGGGGAGAATTACAGGAGGTCTGGAATCCGGAGCTGATTGTGTACTCGTTAACGATAAAGACGTTAAGAAAGTGAGGGAACTTGGAAATATAAAAGTTGCTGCATTTACTAAGACCGGGGAGAGCAGTGCAGACATTTTGGTCGTGGGAAAGGATAGTGAGGGTGATGGAAACCACCCATTACCGAGTGATTTTGATGGTTCTGCAGATCTGAACCTGCTACGCAAGCTTAGACGAGAGGGCAAGGAGACCGGTGCGTATGTGGAGATCAGGGGGAAAGAATATGAAAGATTTGCTTCTGTTCTCGCTGAGATATGCAATCACTTGATAGTTGTTGGGGTTGACTGGAAGGTAATTCCCCTTGAGAACCTGATCGCCGAGTTACAGAATATCGATGTTAACATAATTGCCGGCGTTAAGAATGCAGAAGAGGCAAGAACTGCTCTGGAGACGCTTGAGCATGGCTCGGATGGGGTGCTTCTTGACACAGATGATCTATCTGATATTAAGGGGATCACAGATGTAGCAATCAGCTCGGGTGTTGAACCAATTCCCCTGGCGATTGCAAAGATCTCGAAATTAAAACCCGTTGGTATGGGTGACAGGGTCTGTGTGGATACCTGCTCGCTACTCTCCAGGGGAGAAGGGATGCTCGTGGGTTCACAGTCAAACGGTATGTTTCTGATACATTCAGAGTCGGAGGAGAGCCCATACGTTGCTGCAAGGCCCTTCAGGGTCAACGCAGGTGCGGTTCATGCATATGTTCTTGCAGGTGATAAGACCAGATATCTATCAGAGCTGGAATCCGGCGATGAAGTTATGGTCGTAAATTCAGATGGAACACCTCGAAAGGTTGCAGTCGGGCGAGTAAAGATCGAAAGACGCCCTCTGATGCTGGTTGAGGCCGTTATTGATGGAAATAAAATAAAGACGGTACTACAAAATGCGGAGACCATCAAACTCGTATCAAAGGATGGAACTCCAATTTCTATCACTGAACTCAAAGAGGGAGACGAGGTTCTGGTTCGTTACGAGGATGCAGCCCGTCATTTCGGAATCAAGATCGACGAGACCATAATCGAGAAGTGAAGAAGAAAAAGAGAAGGAACAAGCATAGAAAAGAAGAGATGGGATAACCCAACCTTCACACATTCACATCAAGAATCACCAGTTCAGTGTCATCGTTAAATCTTGCGACCACAGTGACACGATCATCCTTTCCGGCAGTACCTGCCCCTGAAAATTTGTAGGATTCACCAACACTATTCATATACTGTGGAACTGCTCCAGTACCGGCATTTATTATCCTCACAGAGTCTACCTCACCATCATCAGGCCCTCCATAATAGGTAACCACAATGTCATCACCAACCTGGGATGCTGTTGCCGCAACTATGTAAGTTCTTTGCATATTGTTTCGCATATCGAAGTAGAAAGTGCCTGTTATAGATGCAATTATGACCGTGATTGTAACAAGGAGTGTGACACCGATGGTTTGAAGGGCGGCACGATCATCTCTGTAAAAAAATTTCTTGGATAGTGACTTTTTTCTGTTTCGATGTGTTTGCCAATTTTGACTTTTATCTATCATTTCATCCATCCCGGTTCAATTTTCCCCTTTATATAAATTCGTTTCATACATAATAAACTTTAAACCAGAGTTTAATCACAACCTTTTACGAAGGTTGAACAAACCACGAAGTATCTCCACTTCGTTACGATACGTCATATCTTGCCTTCGGTGATATCTCTTTTAGGCCATTTACAATGATTTTGCATAAGAATGAGCACATTCTCCATTAAAAAATTCAATTTCTACCACAGGTAAAGTTTTTTAATCCTCCTTTCGGACAGAAAGTGTCCTGAGGCGGTTGATGGCAGAGGCAAGTTCAAGTCCCCTGAACTCTGCGTAATCTCCCACTGGTCTGCGATCAAGAACCTCGAGACCCTTTTTTGTTGCATCATCAAGAACACTAACAACGATCTCTTTTAATGTTCTCTTCCCATCCATATATCTCATGGCATAGTAAATGGCTGCTCCAATCGCTCTTGTCTGGCTTATATCGACCAACTGCTCAACTGCTCCAAGATCTATCGTCTGTGTTCCAAAGGCTATCGACTGCAATCCTTTGGATGATATCTTAACCTCTCTTTTCCCCTTGCTGGGATCGAAACTGTGAGATAATGGGATTCGCTTGGTTATCTGCCCGAAGGATTCTCCCCCCTCGGATGTACGACCGGCCTTATACTTCTTTGCGATTGCTCGTGCCTCCTCTGTCAGGTCATACGGTTTATACTCCACCATGCAGATTACAGAATCGGCAACATCGAAGTACTCTCCAGAACCTCCTATCGCAAGGATTGTCGAAACCCCGAGGTCCTTTTTAAGCTGCCGGACTTTATCTATGAATGGGGTGATTGGCTCCTTATCCTTGGAGACCAGCTCCTGCATCCTCTGATCTCTTATCATAAAGTTGGTAGCCGAAGTATCTTCGTCTATGAGTAGCACCCTCGCTCCCACCTCGAGAGCCTCAATGATGTTTGCCGATTGAGATGTACTTCCGCTGGCATCCTCACTTGAGAACGCCCGGGTCTCCTGACCGAATGGGAGGTTTGATATGAAGGGAGATATGTCCACCTTCTCGATGCGTCTGCCATCCTCGGCTCTTATCTTCATGGCATCAGGAATCGTTACAACAAACTCCCGCCCATCCCCTGGTATGTGGTTGTACACACCCAGCTCCAGAGCTTTGAGTAGCGTGGACTTGCCATGGTATCCTCCACCGACGATTAGCGTAACTCCTTCTGAAATTCCCATACCTTTGATGGCTCCCCGGTTCGGTAGCTTCACCTCAACTCTGAGAGACTCGGGAGACTTAAAGGGTATCACCATGCCTCCGGTCATGGGGCGTGAATCGACACCGCTTGCTCGTGGAAGAATAGCTCCATCAGCCACGAATGCTACCAGACCGAGCATTTCCAATCGTCCTCTCAAGAAATCAGCATCTTCCGCAGTTTCAATATGTTCAAAAAGTCTCTTCTCGTTGAGATTCTTGTAGTAAAGGGAAGCCTGCACAATCAGTGGAAGCTCATCGAGAAGCATAGCCTCCGCATGCCCACCTGCGATCTTTCTTCCGAAAGCAGGAAGCCCCACGACAAACCTGGCTTCTACGTATTCCTCAGTGATAAACATCGATGTGCGTTTAAGGATCTCCTGACCCGGTCTGTCTATCGAAATTTTTCCACTTTTACCTGTCCCTCTATTTCCCCTGGAGATCCTTCTTGAGGCATCAAAGAAGATCCTCGTAAGAAAGTCCCGGAGGGCTACTTCCCTGCTTTTATTATTATAAGTCTCCCTTGGGAATTCTGCTATCCTCTGGGGAACCTGAACCCGCACCTGGCTGGGCGGTGCAAAGGGATCCCTCTGGACATGGTCCACAATGAGGACATATTCTTCACAGTCGTAGCTCCCCTTGAGATCATTATATGCCTTGTAACCCCTGCCATCAATTCTTCTCAAAACTCTCTTTAGATCTACCTTAGTCTGCATACAAAATAACCTCAAACACCTCTTTGCTCTTTGAAGAGGCGTCATTTTAAATTTGAAGTTCTGTACCCTGTACGGCCTATTGTTATATTAAAGATTAGTTTTTAAGACGAATCCTTCATATCTTCAAATTAAAATAAGCATACTTTTTAAAAATTTTAAACAAAAAAAGATATATATTATTAATGAGATATTAGATGGAGAGACTTAGAGTAGATTACGGGTTAACCTTTATGATTGTTGATATTGGTAAGGTGAATTTTATTAAAGAGGATTATATATGAGTTCAGCAGCGAGTCGGATAGCAAAATTATCTCAATTGGAATATGAGAGAAATAGACTCCTTAAGCGTATAGAACCATTGGTCGAGAGTGGCAAAGGGGAAGATGCGATTAAACAGATTGAGGAAGCCAAGAGACTTACTAAGGAGTTGGAGGAAGAGAGGATTAAAGTTGAGAAGCTGCAGGAAGAAGAGACTATGAAATCTGCAGCAGAGAAAGAGGCCTCTGAAGCAGTAGTTGAAGAGAGCGAGGAATCAGCAGGTAACGCTGAAAATGATAAGGCCATTGAACAAGAGGATATGGAGTGGGCAAAGGGAAAGATATCTGAGTTAATGGCCGAGAGGGATGAGTACCTGGAGAAGATTGAAATGCTGATTAAAGAGAAAGAAGCTGAAAAAGCGGCTGTGAAGGTTGAAGCGGCAGCTAATCTCTCGGAAGAATTGAAGAGCAGGACTACGGAACTCTCAGGGCATATCAACACAGCTAAAAAATTGACAGAAGATCTGAGTACAGAGAGGGCCAGATTGGGAGAGATACGCGCAAAAGAGGAATCTAAGATTGAGAAAGTGGCAGTAAAGTTACCAAAACTGGATCGTGCAGTATTGAATGCCATATCATTGGGGTATGTATCACCAAAAAAGCTATCGAAAAAATTGAATATTGACAAAGAAGCTGTAAAAGAGAAGATCGATGAACTGATCAGGAACGATTATGTTAAGGACCCTTCCGATCCAATAGCGGATCTTTTAAATATTTTACGATTGAGTATTATCATCAGTTTTATCGAGGTTTTAACCACCCGGAAGTTGATCCATACACTTGTTCTAACAAGTAAAGGCTATGACAACATAGACGAAGAGACAGTAGCAAAGATATCTGAGAGGATTGAGCATCGTGAAGAGATAGTAGAGAGGGTATTGGGATGGGTACTTGGTACGGTAATCTCGATCATCAGGCCGGTAGTTAATTATGTTGTAGCCATTCTCAGTCTGCTCCAATTGGGCATCTCGGTTGTAAAAGAATTACCCTCAATCATAGTTTGGGGACTGAAATTGTGGTCATCGGGGGCATTTAGTTCGAAGTAACAGAGGGTTGTTTCATATGAGTGAAGAATTGGGGAATATGGATAGTCTGATATTGAAAGGTGTTTCTCTGGGATACAAGTCCCCCAGAAGGCTTTCGGAGAAGATAAATATCGACGAGGTATCCTTAAGAGAAAGAATTATTGAGCTTAAAAGTAGGGGCTATCTGAGAAATTATGAAGCCGTGCGTGCTCCCATTATTGATAGAATAATAGCCATTCTGGGTAGAGATGAATGTCAGGATTGTGGACAACTGACTGAGAGAGGTTACAACGCTCTCGACGAGGTGACATTCGAAGACATAATTACCCGTTTCGACTCAAAGAGAGGGATGTTTAAGCGCATCCAGAAAAGGCCAAAATCCATCTTCTCCAAGCTGATAGATGGTGTGTTGCACCTCATAGGGATCGCTATTTTCCTCATATTGATAGTGGTAGTGCTTGCCGTAGTCGGGATCATACTTCTAGCTTTATGGATAGGTCCAGAGTTTTTCTCCGGTTTAATGGAAAGTGTATTCTCGATTTTGCCTTTTTAATTTTTAAGCATCATCCCTTAAAATCGAAAGGCTCGGTGGTTATACCACCTTCCTTCTCGATCAGCTTTTCTATCTTTTCTTCTGCTTCATTCAGCTTTTTATAGCAAAATCGAGATAATGATACGCCTTCTTCAAACATCTTGAGCGATTCTTCCAGAGCAAAACCCCCATCCTCAAGCTTCTGCACAATCTTCTCAAGCCTCTCCAAAGCCTCTTCAAAAGAGATATCCTCATCCATTTAGATACTCCCTTCGCCCCATCTGCATTATTTGCGCAATGCGGTTCCTTCTCATCATCAAATATGGACCTATCCTTACTAAAAGATTTGTATAACTTGTTCGGTCATATCCCAACCCAAAAATTAGAATTCAAAAGCATTATATAAATACTACGTGACTTAATTAGAAAAGCTTGTAAGATTGAGGTTCACAATGTCAAACGAGAATAAAAGATCAGAAGATTTCGCTCTTGTGCTGGTTGGCCACGGGAGTCTTCTGCCTTACGGTAAAGATATGTTGAATGCATTTTGCGATGTGATGAAGAGAAGAGAAGTGTTTCCCAAGGTGGAAGTTGCATTTTTACAGAAGAACGAACCGTCACTGGAGGATGTTTTGAGGGGGCTTTCAATAAACGGTGTGAAGAAGGCTCTCGTATTACCGGTCTTCCTCGCTAACGGAGTTCATACTACAAAAGACATACCAAGTGTAATAAAGAAGGTGACAGATGAGACTGAACTCAGGGTACTGTATGCGGAACCTCTCGGCGCCGATGAACGGATAGTTGACATACTGGTCGATAGGGCAAACGAAGCCTTGAGAGATAAAGATGATCTTTAAGATCTGAAGAATTTACCCGTACATATGCGTGCTGGGACTTGGTTCAACAGGCTTTATCTGCTCACGTAATCCTCTAATGTACTTCTCTATTCTCTCCGCTTCTTCGTATAATGGCTCGGCATCGATCTCGATCTTCTTAACGAGCTTGTTTATCGACTCTATTATCTTAGCCGCAGCCCTTGCGTCTGGCATATCCGGATGCACCTCTGCAAGTAGACTTATCACATCAAAGTCTTTTCTTCTACCCTCATTCAGAAGAACAGCAGAGACTCCGGTGATGATTCCTGTCTGCAACTGCTCAATGCCGGATTTTTTTAGATCCTTTCTTGCATGATCACTACTCCCCACGCCATATACTCCGCAGTCTTTTTCACCCTCTTTTCCACAATTGGGAGAAGGCAGGCCTTCTGGCGTGATTATCCTCGAACATCCCTGTTCTATGGCCCATATGAGGATCTTATCTGCTATCGGTCTTGCAAGCTCTGCTGTAGGCGTGAACTCGGTGAGAAATACAGCGATTTTATGCTCTTCAGCTGCGTAAATTCTCGCCGGAAACTTCGGCCTTGAAGCATAAACCATCGAGACCGGTGGAAAATCAGGAGAATCTATCGCGCAGATCTGATCAAGGTTAAATGCTTCTATCAGAAAGTTTGCAGATATTATACTCACAAGGCCAACGGTTGGAAATCCTTCGACGATTGTTGCACCACTAAGATCAATATCCTTGAATTTATATATCTCGATCATCTCTCTATGATTATATCTTTTCGGTATTAACGTTATCGTTTAGCTATCCTCACACCACCTCTAATTCTATAATTGATATGCAGAAGGGGTATAATAATTATCGATTGATATTATGCCTTGGCCAGTCTACACCCAAATGAATGTAAGGGGCATTCACGGGGCTGGACACCTCCAGCATGAGAGGTGCCCACCTTTGGTAGGGCTAATCCAAGCCTGCGGCTTGGAGGGTATTTGCTTATTTTATGGATTTGTTATTTTAAGTGTTTTACCGTACTTTATAAAATATCACAAAAACAATCCTCCAGGCTACGAAAATTGTAGGGTCTAACGAAATTTGTACGTGTTTAGCTCTCTTAGTTACAACCGTCCCATCTATTCCTACCACACTACATCCCTTAAAACTCCATCTTTCATGATAAAATTTCTATACCATGAGCACTAAATTAGATCAAGA
>JAXHTJ010000069.1:0-12124 GCA_034190245.1 Halobacteriota archaeon
GTTGACTGATTATGGACCGTATGAGTACCTACCCACTCAACATCCCTCTTCCTCAACCTCGCCCATGTTGTGCTCCACAACCACCCCATCTTCCATCTGAATCTTGTAGTCAAACACATCCTCCAGCTCAGGGAAGTGGCTGATGACAAAGACCTGATCAAAGTTATCTGCAATCTCTCCCCTAGTAAGCAGTTCGATAAGTGCGGCCTTTCTGTCAGAATCAAAGGAGCCAATAGGCTCATCGAGGAAGATAAACCCGGGAACGGCACCCCTTTCCTGTGGTAGAGTTGCCATTGCAAACGATAGTCTGAGCGCAAGAGAGAACTGATCCTTCGCACCACCGGAGAAGACGCTCTTCGGTCTATAACCTCCAGCCCTCCTGTCGTAAACCTCAATCTGATAAGAATCTTTGTTTATCTTGGCGTCTTTATAGTTATCATTCGTCAGGATCGGGAGAAATTTTGTCATGTTTGCTTCAGTCACCGGTAGAACCTTCTCCATAATTGAATTTTTCGCATTGACGGTTATATCGATCGCCCTCTCATGAATTCTCCTCTCCAGGATCAATCGATCCAGCTCGTTTTTACACTCCTCCAGCTCCAGATCTTCTCTTATACCGAGTTCTGCCTTCAACTCATCTCTTCTTCTCATTAAGCTCCCGAGCTCACCCAGAATCTCCTCTTTCTGAGTGTTGAATTCTTCTTCATCCGAAATATCTGGTATTAATGGCTCGGAGAAGAGATCTTTACTGATATCTTCGATCACTCTCTGCGACGCTTTTATCTTCTCCCTGAGGTCGTTTAATAGGGTAATTTTATATCTCTTTCCCTCTCGTAATTCATCTCTTTCGCGTATCTTTTCTTCGTCATTTCTGATCTCTTCTTCCAGTCTGGACGTTCTTCTGATCACCTCGTCATAGTCCGGTTCTACCTCAAGTCTTCTGGCAGAAAAGTCCGCATCATTCATCTTCTTTGACAGTTCCTCGTCCAGGGCTTCTATATTTCTCTTTGTAGAGAGGACTTCAACCTTCACAGATGATTCATCGACCTCTCCAATCTCGCCCTCAATTCTATCTATCTCTCGCTTCTGCTCTGTAATCTTTGTCCGTTTCTCGGTAAGTTCACTTTTCACTTCCTCGAAGTTTGCCCTGAGAGCTCCCTCATCGTCATCTGTCTTCTGATCGATATCACTATTCACCGAGCTTAAGTTACTCTCAACTTCATTTGTCCCATCCTTCAAAAACTGTAAATCGTTCTTTAATCTTTGTTTCGTAATCGATAGAGCTTCTTCATCTATGTCATCTATCGATTTATTCAAACTGTTTGACTCCTTTACTTTATCCTCTATCTGCGATTCTAAGACCTTTATATCCGTTTTATGGTCGTTTAATTCTTTAATAATTATTTGATACGTGTTTTTAAGTTCCTCTTCATCTTCGCTGCCGATTTTTGAAGCTATACCACCAATTACCAGATCAAAATCTTGTATCGTGGATACTGAGATTTCTAAATCCTTTAATCTCAATTCTGCATCTTCAAAAGTCTTTTTCTCTCTTCCACCTATATACTCCTTCTCCCCTTCAATTCTCGCCAGATCCAGGTCCTTCTGGTTAAAACTGTCTTTGAGTGAATTTAGGGAGGTTTGCATCCTTTTAATCTCGGCAGATCTATCGATAAATCGGTATATGAAGAATATGGCAATCGGCACAGATATCAGTGAATAGGCGATCATATTCATCACAATAGCCGTGAATATTCCAAATACGGATACAACAATTGCAATAGTTAAATCGAGGGCTCTTGACCTTCTTTTTCCACCAATATCCTCATCCATATCATCCATTTTTGATTGAAGCCCTCTCTTCTCACCTTTTATCTTCTCTTCCTCTTCTTCAATGCCGATAAATCGATCAAATGCTTTTTTTCCTGTTTTAAACTCTTCCAAGGCTTTTTTTTCATCAAATAGTCGCAATTTTAATTCGATTTCACTTCTACTAGCCTCTTTTTCACTCTCAATTCCTCTCAATTCTGAAAGCTCTCTTTTCATAGTATCTATCTCATCTCTTCTCTTCGCTAAATCATCCTTGAAGCCCTTCAGATCATCAAATTCCTTCTCTATCTGTTTTATCTTAACCTCCAACCTCTCGAACTCAGTTTTATTGTATTTTAACTTCTCTAACAGCTCTTTTCTCACATCCATCAGATGAACAACCGATCTCATAAAATATTCGCGTGTCTGATGCTCCTTTATCTCAGATTCAAGTGTTCTTACTTCCTCTTCCCTTCTGGCCCTTTCGGATTTCAGCTCATCCAATCTGGACAATTTGGAGTTTAATCCATCTAATATTCGATTTTCTTCTTCTTTCTCGCTTTTTTTATCTTTAATTTGGGACAAAATAGCAAGTAAACCTTTAAATTCCTTCAATCTATTCTCTTTTTCCGGGATATTCTTCTCTACCTCGTCTAACTTCTTTAACTTCTGTTCAACCTCAAAAATATCTTTTGAGACCTCTTCTGCTCTCTTATTTGCCTCATTTTTCTGATCATCAATCTTCTTCTTCTCCTTCTGCTTGGCTATAAGCTCCTGTTGATGCTCTACGCTTTTTAAACCCTCTTCCAACTTGGGGATCTCGCTTGTTATTTTTGCGAGGTTGAACCTCTTCTCAGAAGAGATACATTCCTCTTCCAATCTCTTTTCTCTCAAATGCAGTTCGCTCTCTATCTCCGTGAAGTTCTCAAGATTCAGAAGTTTTGCAATTGAATTTCTCCTCTCGCTTTTTTTACTTGTTTCGAGCTTCTCAAGGTTTTTTTGTTCGACAAAACAGCTATTAAGCATCGCATCTCCATCCAGGCCAAGCTCCTCCTCTACTCGTTTACTCACGCTGGAGCCTTTTATCTTCTCTACCTCATCACCCGACTTTGTTATTGTAAGTTCATGAGCATATCTCCTATTGTCATCCTTAGTCCTTGTGATCTTTCTATTGACGATGTAATGAGCATCATCGATCATAAATTCCAGAGAGACTTTACAGACATCGCTCTCGTAAGACAGTAGGTCACGCATTGACTTCTGTGACCTGTCAGGAACAAGTCCAGTACCAAAGAGGGCAAAATAGATGGCTTCAAAGAGTGTACTCTTCCCGGATTCATTCTTCCCGGTTATGAGAAGATTGCCCCTCTCAGGGAAGTACAGTTCTGCATTGAGGCGTTTGAATCCTTTTGCAGTTAAGCTGAGAAGTTTTATCATTACTAACCTTATACAAATAACCTTTTAAAAAGCTTAACAACAAACATTTGCAAAATTTGATCAAACTGATCTGCATTTCGCCCGGTCTTTTATCCGAGCCCTTTGCCATTGAAATATCAAAGATGGGTTACTGGGTTAAATCCTCTGTATATAAATTAACAATCTTGACAAAGGCCAGTATTTAAAGGAAAATCATTAAATAAGATGTGAACTAAAGTTATTAGGAAGAATTTGAGTTGAATGGGAGATGCGTTGATGACGATTACGTTCAGCATGGACAATATTCTCGTTTTGAGTGGCGTTATTATTATGACGTATGCGACGTACAGAGGATACATGCTTTATAGATTATTCGCGTCACCAACTGCGTGGTATTCGATGGGTGGAGCGTTGACGCGTACGTGGCGCATTTTGCTGGTTCTCATTGTTTTCTTCCTTTTGGCATATATAGGGTATTTTATCATGCAACTCATGTCATTAGCTGTTGATCCGTCTCTTTTAGTTGGCATTGTGTTCCTCTTTGGCGCGATATTTGTTCTCATGAATGTAAATTTGAGTTATAAAACGTATTCACGCTTCGCACCAAAGAAGCAGAATGAGACATCTGAAGATAAAAATGTAGAACGTTAAAAAATTGTCGGGAAGAGAGGATACGTCAGAGAACCATGACAACATGGAACATTTACAGGATACCGGCTCTGAATCCTAACATGATCAAAATCATTTTTTATTTCTTCTTTGGAAGATGTCAATAAAAAATGATGCCAACAATGAGCATAAATTTGACAATGTGGATGGTGCAATGGTGAACGATATCTGCTCTGAGACGGGCGCAGTCATTATTATTTCAATCCCACTATGGTCTGATTTGTAATTGAGTTTGGTGAATGCGGGGTAAAAAAAATATTTGGCCGATGGAATAACCCGATTCCATAAAAAGGTTTTAATACCCGCCGCAGGCGGAGATGGCCTATGGCTGCGCCATAGGCCGTAGCTTTGATTAACCTTTTTTCAAAAGGTTGTGATTAAACTTTTGTAAAAACTTTACAGTGGACCGGTCGGGATTTGAACCCGAGGCCTCCACCATGCCAAGGTGACGATCTTCCAGCTGATCTACCGGCCCTAAAGTAAATGCATAAACTATACTATAAAGGAAATATTAAAGTATTTGTGGTTTATTAAAGCATGAAAGTTGACATGGGCCCGTAGCTTAGCTTGGTCGGAGCGCACGGCTGATAACCGTGAGGTCCGGAGTTCAAATCTCCGCGGGCCCATTTACCCCCATATTATCGATTATTGAACTCATCCTGCAGGACAATCTTCGCTGACAGATTTTATATAATATGAAATACAAATTATTAAGGGAAATAAAAAAATCTGGCTATTTTCTGTATATAAATGGGGATGGGTGTGGTTATGGAAACAAAAGGCAGTAAGAGATTATTATTATTGATTTTGATAGGAGTAGTATCATTATCAATTTTAGCAGCAGCAATACCAAGTATGGCGTCAGAATCACCGAATATCACGAACACTACAAATGGTACAATAATAATGATTAAACCCGCAATTGATATCGAAGAACTTCAGAGGTTTGTATACGATCAAGGTTATAACTATACAGTTGCAAAAAACTGGATCACAGATCTTTCACCCGAGGAGCGAGAGGCTTTATGTGGGTACAGGCACATAAGGCCTCCAGAAGAGCCCGCCTCTGAAAAAATTAGATTCTACTCAAATGCGCCGAGGGTAAAGACAGACCTATCTAAAGAACCATTTGTTGGACAACCAGCATCTTATGATGCAATGGCGCTTGGATATGTAACTCCTATAAAGGATCAGGAATCATGTGGTTCTTGCTGGTTATTCGGATCGATTGCAGATCTAGAATCTGATGTTGCCATAAACGAATCTACTTTGCTCAATCTCTCGGAACAGGAACTTGGGGACTGTAACATATGGTCAAACGATGGCGGATACGACTTTTGTGAAGGAGGGAATGCATATATGGCGATCAACCATTTCACAAAAAATGGCGCGGCTAACGAGTCCTGCCATCCGTATGCAGGGGCAAGAGAGACCTGCCAAAATTGTTCAGTATTCAAAAATGTTAATAACTGGAGGGTGATCACGGATTATGATGGTGATAGTCAGATAAACGCTATTAAAGATGCCATAATAAATTATGGCCCTGTCTACTCAACGATCTATGCAGACGCCACTGGATTCATGAGTTATAGCGGCGGTGTTTATGATTACTCCGGATCAGAGGACACAAATCATGCGATACAGATCTTCGGATGGGATGACACACTTGGGTCATCAGGAGCTTGGTTAATAAAGAACACATGGGGAACCGGTTGGGGTGCTTCAGGACCATACCCGGGATGTGCATGGGTCGAATACGGTGCGGCAAACATTGGAGATTATACGAGTGCAATCGCCGGGTACAAGAACCCAGGCGACACAATCTTCTATCATGACGAATGTGGATGGATGGGCTCCAGTTATGGGAATTCCGATCCTACGGCCTATGGAGCAGTGCGCTATACACCCTCTGATAACTTGACTTTAAATGCAGTTGATTTCTGGGCAGTGGATGCTAGTGTATCGTACGAGATCAAAATATTCGATACCATAAACGACCTGGGTGGTGGACTCTATAGTCTTAGCGATCAGCTTGGAAGCACTCAGAGTGGAACTGCAAATGAATCCGGGTACTATTCAATACCACTAACAACATTGGTGTCGTTAACAGATGGAAATGACTTCGTTGTGCAGGTCAGGTTGACGAGGAGCGGGGGATATCCATTACCGATTGATTATTATAGTGCCCCAATAGGGTTTCCAGAGTGGTCGACGATAGCTGCATTCTCCGGTGAGAGCTATACAAGCTCTAACGGAGTACTTTTTACAAAACCATCACCTTATGACGTAGGAATAAGGGCAAGAGCAGAAACACCCCCACCTCCAAACCCGATCCACAACCTCAACACAGGCGAGAACTTCACAACGATTCAGGCTGCGATAGATGACTCAGATACGCTGGATGGACATACAATTACAGTCGATCCCGGAACGTATAATGAGAGTGTATTGGTGAACAGACCATTAACGATAAAATCAACCTCGTCTGATCCTTCCGATACATTTTTGAATGCTTCAAGTTCAGATAACCATGTCTTCAATATAACAACGGACTACGTAAACATAAGCGGATTTACGGTAAAAAATGCAACTGGAGGATCAAAAGCGGGAATATATCTCGGATCAGGAGTGGATCACTGCAACATCTCGGATAACAACGTATCGTACAACAACTACGGCATATATCTTGAGTCTTCTAGCAACAACACACTCATAGACAACATCCTATCGAACAACACCTTTGGCTTCTACTCAACTGAATATTCACATAACAATACAGTCATAAATTTAACGATAAGCAGCCACCCAACCACAATCTCGTTCACATATGGCAATGGAACCAGAATAAAAGGTGTAGAGTCTGCCCCATCCAATCCAATAGGAAAGACGAACATCGGTAAATATGTAAATGCAACGAACATAACATCAAACTCCTGGTTATTTTTAGAGATAAGCTACAATGAGAGTGGTATCTCGTCTGTAACCGAATCAAGTCTTGAGATGTGGAGATATAATGGAACAACATGGTCCGAGGTTGCTGGAAGTGGTGTTAATGAGACCGGTAACTATGTCTACGCCAATATAACTGAGTTTAGCATCTTTGCCCCTATGGGTTTTGTCCTACCAAACATCACATCCTATGCTCCAACCTCGACAGTGAGCGATGTTGAAGATGCAATGAGGACGTTCAACATAACAATCACACAAAACGCGAATGTTAGCTGGCAGATAAACGCAACGGAAGTGCAGACAAATGTGAGCGTTACGGAAGCCTCATACACTAATACAAGTGCGGTTATTGGGCTCTGGAACATATCAGCCATCATTGGCAATGCGAATGGTAGCGATATACAGACGTGGATCTGGAATGTGACAGAAGATACGGCACCACCTGTTATATCCAACCTAGCACCTTCAAATGGTTCATATATAAACAACAACACCCCGGAAATTGGAGCTAACTACAGCGACGCTTCAGGTATTAATACCACTCTGGTTACAATCGTTATTGATGGGGTGAATAAGACATCAAATCTTACCAAAACGAAATACGATGTAACATACTTCAACTCAACGGATATCTTATCAGATGGTCTGCACAATGCAACAGTGAACGTGACAGACAACTCTACAAACCGGAACAACGCTTCAACGACATGGGACTTCACAGTGGATACAATCGATCCGACACTGACGGTTTCATCATCTGAAGGAACTTCCACTCAGAAGAGTTCAACCACGATCTCGGGAACGGTTAATGGGACCGGATCGTTACCGGCTCTAACAATCAACGGAGTAAATGTCACAATTTCAGATGGAACATTTTCGAGATCATTCAGCCTGTCGGAAGGGGATAATACCTTTAATATAATAGCATCTGACGCTGCAAATAACACTAAGACCAGTTCAATAACTGTGAGACGTACTGAAGCAGGTACCAGTGGTTCAACTGGTGGCGGAGGAGGAGGGGGCGGACTACCACAATCCGAGATTAAAACCGATACTCAAGGAAATGTGCTCGCCACCTACACCAAAGAGTCATCTGATGAAAGAGCCAGGATAGTAATCCCTGAAGGGTGGGTTGTTAAGGATGCAGACGGAAAACCGTTAAAATCTATTAGCATCAGTTCGACACCCATCGGTGGAACAATGGCTGCTTACAATCTTGGACCGAGCGGCGCCACTTTCGATCCAGAAATAACCTTTACAGTCACATACGATCCTAACGATGTGCCAGAGGGAAAGACTGTGGTTATAAAGATGTTCGATGGTTCAAAATGGATCCCCCTGGAAACCACAGTCGATACCACGACCAATAATGCAATCATAAAAGTATCTCATTTCTCGGTCTACGGGATGTTTACAGAAGATGTGCCAGAAACTCAGATAATGTCAGATTTCCCCTCTTCACAACAATCAGCAACAACTCCGACAGCAACAGCAACATTAAAACCGGTTCAGGTGCAAACAGATAGGCCAATCTTAACCGAAATATCTGTTGCAGTGATTTTGGTCTGTCTGAGTGGTTTAGCGTTATATTACTTGAGGAAGAGAAATGAGGAAGGGGTTAAGGAATAATATCTAAAATCTATCCCAACAGATCATACCCGTATGAATGCGATTTTGGATCATAGCCATGTTTTCCTATCAGGTGTGCGAGTTCATGGACAGCAGTCTCTGCCACAACTTTTGATTTTAACCTATCGTTCATTGTTGTGATTAAGGCAACCCTATAGAGGGGGTAAGCAACTCCCATGATGCGAGTAAATCTATAGAATATCCAAAAGAATCTAAGTGGTGGGAGAACCGAAATCCCGTACCTCGTAACGGCAACAATCACTGAGCCCTCATCTGCAAATTTGGATAGGTATGGGGCCAAAAAGGGGGTAAATACATAAGAACCCCATTCTATTGCTCTTTTTGGGACAGGAATTATCTCTTCAACGACTTCCACTTCAGCGCCGAATTCCTCTTCGAGCTTCCTTCTCACTTCATCCACGTACCCTCTTCTCTCCTGACCTAATTGAACTATTTTGACCTTCTCCAGTTCTCTTGTTCTTCTACGTGCGCCGGTTATATTCTCAAAGAAAGTATTGATAACGAATTCGCTCAGGTAATAAAGCCTTCTACTTATCAATCTGCATAAAGATGGTGCTAACTCCTAATACCAACAAGACTAAGGCGATTTCCACAAGCAAGACGCCGACCAAGGTCTATATGAATTCTGGTACAGGCATATTCTCATCTCAAGCCAAAAATTAGATGGCTATCTATCTTTTGTGAATATAAAATTTATTAAAATTGCAAAGAAGGAGGAAAAAATTTACTTCCCTTCAAACAAGGGTTCTCTCTTCTCAAGAAATGCGTTCATTCCTTCTGAGTGGTCTTCAGTTGAGAAACAGGCACTGAAGAGGCTTGCCTCAAGGGATGTTCCACTGTTTATATCTGTCTCTGTGCTGGCATTTACTGCTTTTTTGGCAAATCCAATGGCTATCGGGCTTTTTTTGCTTATCTTTGTCGCAAGGTCCATAACTTCCTCAAAAAGCTGCTCGTCTGGTGATACTCTGTTCACAAGACCGATCTTTCTTGCCTCTTCTGCGTCTATAACATCACCAGAGAAGATCAGCTCCTTTGCCTTCCATCTACCGACCAATCTTGGAAGACGTTGAGTCCCTCCGGCACCCGGGATGATGCCCAGATTGATCTCGGGCTGACCAAATTTTGCTCTTTCGGATGCAATTATTATGTCGCATGCCATCATAAGTTCACAACCGCCTCCAAGGGCAAAGCCGTTTATTGCTGCTATTACAGGCTTTTGAAGCTCTTCGATATCCCTTAAAACGCCTTGAAAAAGAATCGAGAGATCCCACGCATCAACAACATTCTTCTTTGCAAGCTCTCCTATATCCGCTCCGGCAACGAATGCTCTTCCGACACCTGTTAATATCACCACACGCACCTCATCATCCTTTGATATATCGAAGAAGGCTTCTTTAAGTTCCAAAAGCGTATCCTCGTTCAATGCATTGAGTACGTCCGGTCTGTTTATCGTTATCTTTGCAATAGGGCCTTTCTTATCAACTAAAAGATTTTTAAAGCTCAAAATACCACCAACTCTTTGTATTCTCCAAAGACCTCTTTAAGTGTTTTTATAATCTCACCGAGTGTTGCATAGGCCTTCACGGCCTCAATTATAAACGGCATCAGGTTTTCATCACTTTCGGCTGCTCTTTGTAGTTCATAGAGGGCCTCATGCACCTTTTCATCGTCACGATCTCTTTTGAGTTCCCTTGTTCTTCTTATCTGCAACTCCTCTACCTTCGGGTCCACATTAAATATCTCTATGGGTATCTCCTCTTGAGTTACATATCTATTGACTCCAACGACGATCTGCCGCTCATCTTCGAGCTCTTTCTGGTATATGTAGGCGGAATCGGCAATATCTCTTTGGAAAAAACCCTTCTCTATACCGCTGATAACTCCTTTCAGAATATCTCCATCGCCCATATCCCTGATCCTATCAAAGTACTCATATGCCTCTTCTTCCATCTTACTTGTCAGATATTCTATGAAGTATGACCCGCCAAGTGGATCCACCGTATTTGTTATTCCGCTCTCGCAAGCGATGATCTGCTGCGTTCTGAGGGCTATCGTGACCGCTTCTTCCGATGGCAGCGCCAATGCCTCATCCATAGAGTTTGTATGCAGGGACTGGGTTCCGCCAAGAACAGCAGCCATTGCTTCTATGGTTGTTCTGATGATGTTCCCGTAGGGTTGCTGAGCCGTGAGCGAGCACCCCGCTGTCTGTGTGTGGAACCTGAGCATCCAGGACCTTGGATCCTTTGCATTAATCTCCTCCTTCATAAACTTCGCCCAGATTCTTCTCGCAGCTCGAAATTTTGCTATCTCCTCAAAGAGATCGCTGTGTGAGTTGAAGAAGAAGGAGAGTCTGGAAGCGAATCTATCCACATCAAGGCCAGCTTCCATTCCGGCAATCACGTATGCCATCCCATCTGCGAGTGTGAACGCCAGCTCCTGAAGTGCCGTTGCACCTGCCTCCCTGATGTGATAACCGCTGATACTTATCGTATTCCATTTTGGCACATGTTCTGCGCAGTACTCCATGACATCCGTTATCAGCCTCACCGATGGTTTCGGTGGGAATATCCATGAGTTCTGGGCTATATACTCCTTAAGTATGTCATTTTGTATCGTGCCTGAAATTTTATCGAGAGGGACGGCCTGTTTCTCTGCTAAAACGATATACATTGCGAGTAAAACAGATGCAGGGCCATTTATTGTCATAGAGGTGCTAATCTCATCCAAGGGTATGCCGTCGAAGAGTACTTCCATATCCTTAAGTGAGTCTATTGCCACACCGCACCTTCCAACCTCACCAAGCGACAACTGATCATCTGAATCTCTACCATAAAGTGTCGGAAAATCAAATGCAACACTTAAACCGGTCTGTCCGTGTTTTATGAGGTACTTATATCTTTGATTGGTATCTTCTGCCGTGCCAAAACCGGAAAATTGCCTCATCGTCCACAACCGGCCCCTGTACATCGTTGGATGAACGCCCCTTATAAATGGATATTCTCCGGGGCCACCTATCTCTCTTTCGTAGTCAAGATCTTTTACATCTTCGGACGTATACACTCGCTTGATCTCTCTTCCAGAGACCGTAAGGAATTTTTCCCTTCTTTCACCCTCCATGTCTAACATCGCCTCACAGGCAATTATACTTAATACAATATGTTAACTTTGTTTAGAGATATTGCTGAAAGATTGTGTGCGTGTCTGAGGAGGCTGTTTATAATTGAGTGAATATTTGGCTGTCGTCTTCATTACAGCGGTTTGGGCAAAAAGGAGTTAAAATCGACCCCATCTCACCACATTATTGGAAAAGTAGTTTGCACCTATAAAAGTGAAAAGGGTTATGGATAAGTTTATTTTTCATGAGTCCAAAGCGCGATTTGGGAGGCAGAGCATTGTGATTGATGAAATTAGAGAGACTGCCGGAGAAATATGTAATCTTCTGAACGATAAGGGTAGGCTTAGTTTGAGTGATGTGATATCAAAAACCAACAGATCCAAGTCTCTTGTAAATAGGAGCATTGGCTAGCTTTTAAAATAGAATAAAATAATCATGTCCAACTGAAAAAGAGGTATTAGCATATCTTTAAAGGTACGTGTTTAGCTCTCCTCGTTACAACCGTCCCATCTATTC
>JAXHTJ010000070.1:0-11590 GCA_034190245.1 Halobacteriota archaeon
AAAAAGGAGGTTAAGCATGTTGTTGAAGTGTTATTCCATAAACTCACTTCTTCTTTAAGTTTTGCTAAGAGGTGGATTGAGAAGTTCTTGATGTCTATGTAGGTTGCGTTAGAATGATGGGGAGTTATATCTGTCGGGGGCTAAAAATAGAACTTTGAAGAATATATCTCAAATGAAAATAGAGAAAAATTTAATGTGCCAAGAGAGAATTTCAAACCCATCCAACACCTCCAGGTGGTGTGGTTGGGGGCAAAGAATTGGACGAATGCCTGTATGGGGGTAAAACGTGAATAAAAATATAGTATTAGATCGGATAAAAGAGACAAAGATGGTCTGTCTATACACTTTCTTCTCTTTTGATGAGGACGACGACATCAACAAATCACTTGTTGAAATTGAAGAGACTATAGAAGAGATAAGGGGTTTAACAGGTCTTGATTTCGGTATCGCTCCTATCACAATAGATGATAGTCTTGGAAAACAAGCTTGTGAGCTTCTTTTGAAAGGTTTGGAGGTTCAGGATAGCTCAAATTGAAAGTTACAACCCGTTAACCCCATCTATTCTCCCAGATGCCTCATTATGTGGGGTATCTCAGGTATTATAATCTCTTTAAGTGCTAGCTCTACAGCATTTGGCGATCCCGGAAGAGAGAAGACCAATCTCCTGTTAATCACTCCTGAAAGTGCTCTCGTCAGAACGGCCGCACTTCCGACCTGCTCAAAACTTCTGTATCTGAAGAGCTCGCCAAATCCGGGGATCTCCTTCTCTATCATGGGAGAAATAGCTTCTATTGTTACATCTTTTGATGTAAGTCCAGTTCCTCCTGTGGTTATTATCACGTCAGCATCGCCGTTCACAAGTTTTGAGACCTTCTCTTTTATTGCAGATACATCATCAGGCAGGATCTCGTAATCGATCACATCATGCTTATTCTCTCTCAGCATCCTCTTAATAATCTCACCGGATCGATCCTTGATCTCTTCTCCCTTTCTCATCTCTCTAAATCTGGACGTGCTGATCGAGAGCACTGCGCATCTGTACTCTTCTTTTATACCCCTTTTATGCTCCTCTGGTGTGCTCATCTTCACCCTCAATCTCCATCTCTATATGGTACCTCGGTTATCATCAAATCTCTCGCTATTTTGGTCCTGTTAAAGATGCTCTTCGCTTCCTTTAATAGTTGTCTTGGATCTTCGGAGTATCGGGAGCTAATATGAGTGAGGATCAACTCATTAACACCCGCTTTTTTTGCGATTTTTGCCGCTTCAAGGGCCGTTGAGTGCTTCGATTCGATGGCCCAGTCTTTCAGCTCCTCGGAGAGCATTCCATCATATATCAAGAGATCCGCACCTCTACTCGCCTCGATCACCGCATCGCATGGCCTTGTATCACCCGAATAAACAATTTTTCTCCCCTTCCTCGGCGGGCCCACCACCTCCCCGGATCTTATCTCTCTTCCATCTACAATGACCGACTCTCCTGAGTGCAGTTTTGAGAAAATAGGTCCGGGTTTGACCCCGAGCTCGATTGCCTTCTCTCTATTGAACCTTCCCAGCCGCTCATTCTCCTCGAGTATAAATCCTATGCTGGGGATACTGTGATCGGTATTAAAGACTTTTATCTTGTATCCATCCCTGTCAACAACATCTCCAGGACTCAGCTCCCTTATATTGATCTGAAACTTTAATCTGTAGTACCCCAGTGCAAGAATACTTGAGACAAATCTATCTATATCCTTCGGGCCCAGAATCTCAAGAGGCTTCGTTCTGCCCTGAAATGACATCGTCTGAATAAGCCCGGGAATTCCCAGGAAGTGGTCCCCATGCCAGTGGGTGATGAATATTGACTCGAGGGTCATGCCTGTCTTTGCTCTCATCATCTGCTGCTGCGTTCCTTCTCCACAATCAAAGAGCATCGAATCTCCCTTCATATTAACAAATATTGCTGAAGGGTTTCTGTTTGTGGTCGGAAGTGCTCCACCGGTTCCAAGAAATATTACTCGTAACATCTGTATTCACTTTAGAACTCTTAATAATTAGAACGTGACTGCGTCAAATATCAAGAATTTAACCATTTACAGGTGGCAGTAGAGTAGAGGCTCAATTATCACTCATACCATAAAACCAACTGCGCCTCATACACCTCGTAATCCGGTTCATTGGGTGGATTCACATAGATAAGCTTGTTCACAGTAACCGCTTCCGGGCTTGGTAATCCATGTATAACAGTCGCATTTCCATCATCCAGAATAGCCCCGTTACTATCTACAACATAGAAGTTGTACGTAACCTTATCCGGGACAAAAAAACCGATCTCTTGATCAAGACCGGTCCAATTCAGATCTTCGATGTGGGATGAAAATCTGCTTGGCTCCGGCGGTGGGGATTTCCACCAGCTAACATTCCAATCGTGTAGCGTAGGTGTGATTGATGAGTTAGTGGTGGATAACTCTGCATGTAGTTTTATCGATGAATTTGTGATCGAGGAGATGTCCTGTCCCGAGACTACATTCATGATGAAGCTGTCGTTTTCATAAAGAATACTGTAGGTGATACTTGTACCGGCAGGTGTTGTGTCATTGGCATAGAACTCATCCCATTTTGCCCATTCAGTGTAATTTATTGGATTCGATGTGATGTTGCCTGAGGATTTATAAATTGGGTGATTGACGTAAAGGTAAGGATCATCACCATTATACTCTTTTGAGCGATAGTATATCCAATTGTTACCGTTTGTTGCTCCTCCAATACCCAGTGACACGATCTGATCTCCACCATACTCATTAATGATGTAATTGGTCAGATCGTTGGATGAGAATGTTCTCCATCCTGTTGATTGGGAATCTGTATCCAAAGTGGCCCCCATAGCAGGATTGTTGTTACCCGTGATCGTGCTCTCATCCCAAGTATCATCTGATACACTCTTCAGACTGATCGTTGCAGATCCTGTTTCACTGTATGCATTTATAATAAAATCAGCATCGTTTATTGTTGTACCGCTCGGAATGCTTGATAGATCAAACTTCAGGTATGCGTACCATTCATTGTCAGTTCCTAACCTGTCATCGGCACCAACCGTGATTCTCGTACTGCTTCCGTAATTACTTCCCGTATCTCTGTCATCATCCACATATGAATCATCGTCTGGATAAATAGCCAGATTTGTGGTTGTTAGTTCCAATTTGGCGTCTCCACCTCCCACCGTCACGTTCGTTGTCGTGCTAATATTTACCCATGTAGGGTCCCCATCCGACCATGTAGGCCCCTCCTCTATTACCACTGGCGGATAAACCGATAACACCTGCAGAGTATCCTCTCCATACTCCTGCAGTTGGACCATTGAGGAGTCGTAATAGGTATGGGGAAAAGAGTTTGTGACAAAGACAAATGCTGCGATCATAAGCATTGCTGCTATTGCAGCTTCTACCGTATGCATCTGTGATCTTTCATCAGTAAATAAGGACTTCACATTACCACACCCATAACATAATTATGTAATAATCTTCCCCTGCCGCCTCCATATAGGCTATCCTCTCGATCAGAATAATATCTCCTGAAGATGAGATGGGGACATTTGATCCAACATTAGCATCCGCCGTTGCTTCTGCTGTACTGCTGATGTTAATTGGTCGGACCTGCATGTAAATGTCATATCCAACAACGGATCCATTTTTGTCTCCCTTTATACCAAACGCTTTTGCAGCATCTTCATATGTGCCGGGGATTTTTGTAACACCATCCCCAAAATCCCACCAGGTTGAGCCATCTACAGTAGAACTGACCATAAGGGCATCGACCTTCGATGAGTTGAGAATATTGTGTTCAAATGAGCTATTCGCAAAACCTATTCTTTTAACACTTGATGGGGAAATTGCCCATTCATCTTCCCAATCAGTCCCACTACCTCCATTCTCCCAGTAACCCGGGTCCTTGACCAGAATCTCACTCAACCGATCGACCACGGGGTAGATCTTTGTCGATTCACTCACGTACGATGAAGTAGCGTCTGAAAGGCCATAATACACAAAAGAGAAGGCCACCATAAAGATGACTGCAGCAGTTACAAAATCCAGACTGATCACCTGGCCATCTTCATTATCAAGAATTTTCATCAATCCTCCTGATCACAGAGCAAACCATTGTTTGCATCATAAAATAATCTTTCGGCATAGTAAAACTCATAACTCATTAGCTGGAATGAGAAATAGAACGATGACAACTGAAATTCAGAGAAAGGTTATTGAGATTCTCAGGATATTAAGCGAAAGCGATGAACCGGTTGGCGCAAGAATCATCGCAGATGGGCTGCATAAGAGGGGTTACGATATCCAAGAGAGAGCGGTACGTTATCATCTTAGAATGCTGGACAGACATGGATTTACCGAGAAGCATGGATATGCCGGAAGGATGATCACCGAACAGGGACTAAACGAACTTGAAGATGCGCTGGTTGAAGACCGGTTGGGATTTGTGATAACGAAGATCGAAGAGCTGATCTATATGACAACATTTGATCCTTTAAAAAAAGAGGGTAATGTGGTCGTAAATGTCTCGATAATAGACAAGAATGACTTTGATAAAACCATAAAGATTATTGGAGAAGTTACAGAAAAAGGATATACAGTAAGTCCTCTTATCAAGATTATTGAGGAGGACGAGCGGATAGGCGACCTGAAGATAAATAATGGAAAGATTGGAATCGCTACCATGTGTAGCATAACACTCGATGGGATGCTACTTAAAGGTGGTGTGCCCTTGGAGATTGAGTATGGAGGAACACTCCAGATAAGCGAAGGAGTTGCCGCAAATTTCATTGACCTGATTGGATATAGAGGGACTTCAATAGATCCAATTGAGGCTTTTATCTCAAGAGGAATGACATCGGTGAACAAGGCTCTTCGAACTGGCACAGGTGTTGTGCTGGCTAACTATAGAAGTATCCCATCAGTTGCAGTGGATAAAGCAAATGAGATAATTGATGCAGCTCGAAGATCCAAAATTGACGGGGTGATCGGTGTATTCGAGGATTCGACATTGGGCATTCCGATCGAGTTTGAAAGGGCAGGGATTCCCATATTTGTTGGAGTAAATGGCCTTGCAGCAGCAGAGGAGATGGGTATTGAGACAGAAACGAGAGCTATATCGTCTCTAATCAGCTACAAGAATATGAGAGACGTTTATTGATGGATACCCCCTTTCATATGGGGAAAGTGATTTAAATGATCTATTTTATATTGGCTAATTGAATACACGATTATTTTTAAAATGAGATAAAGATCGTTAAAAGGCTAGAATATAAGAAGAAACCGAAGGGTGATGAGATTAAGATAATAGCAGCATTGCCCGCATACAACGAGGAAGTGGCAATTGGTAGTGTTGTGCTGAGGGCACGAAGGCATGTGGAAAAAGTCATCGTAGTAGATGACGGTAGTACAGATGCCACATCGAAGATTGCAGAATTGGCCGGTGCAGAGGTCATAAAACATGAAAGGAATCTGGGAAAAGGCGCTGCATTAAGAGATGCTTTTGAGTGGGTGAGAGGGCTGGATGCAGATGTTCTTGTTATACTGGATGCAGATGGCCAGCACAATCCAGATGAGATACCAAGGCTTATTGATCCAATTGTAAATTGTGAAGCCGATGTGGTTGTAGGCTCACGATTTTTAAGAGGTAAGCACTCTGTGCCGAGATATCGAAGGATCGGACAGGAAGTCTTAACATTCCTGACAAATCTTGTTACCAGAACAAAGATCGGGGATTCACAGAGTGGTTTCAGGGCGTTCTCAAAGAGGGCGATGGACTCTCTTGAGTTTAAAGAGATGGGAATTGGCATCGAATCGCAGATGCACCGCTCTGCCTGTGATCTGAATCTCAGTATAAAAGAGGTCCCAATCTCCTGTAGATATGATGTTGTAAACAGATCGAAGTTGAATCCATTTTACCATGGATTCAGTGTTATCAATGCCATATTAAGAGTCGTTGAGGAGAGACGACCACTGCTCTTTTTTGGGACACCCGGATTCGTGCTGGTCTGTATTGGAATGTATTACGGTTTGAGGGTGGTGAGTATCTTTAGAGAAGGGGGGGCATTTGCAATTGGAACGGCAGTAGTAACTCTGCTATTTGTGATGGTGGGTGTGCTTACAATCTTTACTGGCATTATGCTACATACAATCACAGGGATTGTGCAAAAAATGAAATAAAGGCAGATTGTTAGAAGATATGGCCGAGCATGCCGAGCGGTTGAGTTCAGCAGCTCGAACCGGTCTGAAGAAGGTTACTACTGGACATGATCCCAACAGACCAGAGGATAGGAAGGTATGCGAAGAATAAAAGATATATATTATTAATTACCATAATAAAGCTTCAGGGGGTCGCTTAAATTGAAGATGGAAAACATCCTATATGGAGTTGGTGGCTTTGCAGCGATATGCGGTGTTATCTATTTTGCCTGGGAATACATAAAATATCTAAACTATCTTGAGAAGGCCTTAATTTTGACTTTCTTGACGGTCCTTTTCCTGGCTTTAGGATACTACTTCGGGAAGAGGGGCGATTAGTTTGAGTTTTGCGCAGGTTGCTTGGCTTCTCTGGATACCGGCATTGATCATAGGGTGGTATGTAGTTAGCTCAGGAATCACCATATCAAACATCTTTTATGGGCTTGGTAGTTTCACGGCGATTGTGACTATACTTTATGTTTTATCGGAGGGGGAGATTCCAAGCTGGGCAAAGGTTATAGTCTTATTCGTGATAGCATTCGTTGCGATAGGAATGGGCTATTACATCAGTGAGGGAAGAGAGACAGACGAAGAAGAAGAGTTGGATCAGGAAGATAATCGGTGAAGAATAACCATAAACACAATTTGATATTGTTTATCTCAGTCTTCCTACTTTTTACACTCTCAATTGGCACGGCTTCTGCTAAAACGATTTATGTCGATGACGATGGCAGTGCGGTTTATACAAAGATAAAGGACGCTATAAGAGTTGCAAGTAATGGGGATGTAATCATTGTTAACAATGGGACATATTACGAGAATGTCCACTTATATAAACAACTTACGCTTAAAGGAGTTGATTACCCGGTCATTGATGCCAACGGGAATAGAATTCCGATTTTAATAAACAAAGATAACTGTACTATAATTGGCTTTAAGGCAGTAAACAGTAGCAAAAGGAGAGGAGATGCTGGAATAGTCCTTCGGGCAGATCATTGTCTTATCTCAAACAACATAGCATCGGATAATTACTACGGAATATCACTCGAGAGATCTAATCATAACAACATTTTGAATAATACTGTAGATTCAAACTTAAAAAGTGGTATCTATCTTTCTTCAGATTCCAATAATAATACACTCAATTACAATATTGGAGATGTTCAAAGGGGAATAAGTCCTGTAGCAGCTGTATATACATCGATGATTCTGGTTATAACAATATTTGCAATAGGCTGGTTGGTTGCTAAAACAGGAATCACCATCTCAAACGTCTTTTACGGGCTGGGTAGTTACACGGCAGTTGTGACGATACTCTATATTATGACAAATGTTGAGATCCCGGGCTGGACAAAAGTCATAATCTTATTTACGATAGCTTTTATAGCGATTGGGCTGGGTTATTATGTAGGTAGAAGAAGATAAAAAGAATGTGTATGAAGGTTATATGCCAATTGTTCAGGCTGTAAATTCAGATGCTTCCGCCTATAATGTAAGTGTGGGTTGTGCGAATATTAGCGGGTTTACGGTGACTAGGGTTACTGGGTATTTTAAAGCTGGAATATACCTTGGAAGGGGCGCTCATCATTGCAACTATTGATATTGATTGTTGGGTGGAAAAAGATAAGATAAAGCCTGTATTATCTGAAAACCCGAAAGATTTATTAATAATGTGATACAAATGGCTTACCCATGTCTAGAGGCAGAATCTTAAAGGGTCTTGTATTGTGTGTTGTTGTAATAGCGGCTATTGTATCTGGTTGTCTCAGTCCTCCACAGGAAGCGGAGACGATGCCAGAGAACGTCCAAATTCTTCAAATTTCCCCGGCTGTGTTAAAATTGAATGAAGGAAATTCTGCCACTATAAATGTTGAAGTGGCCAACAACGGATCCGGACCTCTCGAGGACCTTCGGATATCTTCCTTAGCCGGTTTCGGGATAAGATCGAATGCTTCCAGGAACGTAGCTACAAATAAGAAAAGTGAGGAGAAACCAACTGCCACAATATCTGCACTTGTCACCGCTCCAAGTTTCCAAGGCGTGCCGCCAAATGTTACTCTTACGCTTACCTACATCTCAAATGGTGAAAAGTCGAAGAGCGTTGAGATACCTGTTAAGGTCTTTCCAGATGCCAAACTCCAGTTTGTCAGCTTTGCTGCAAGTGAGGATCGCATCAGGTATGATTACGATGAGAAGATCACGACGAAGAAAGCGGGGACAATATACGTGACTTTCTCGGTGAAAAACGAAGGAAAGACAACAATAAGCGGTGATAATCTCAAGGTTATGGTGGATGTGAAAGAGGATACGATGGGGCAGGACAATGAGAAGATTGTCGGAGAGGCTATGGCTCTAAATGGGACATCTTTCACGCTATCGGTACCTATTACAGTACCAGTAACTGCGCCAAATGGTGAAACTGATGTATATGTGACACTCGTCACTGCTCAGGATACGGAGGTCCTGGACAGTAAGAAGCTCACCCTTATTGTGCAGTTGTGATTGTGAAGTTTAGGATTTAGGAGTCTCTTCAAATCGATTTGAAGGTGAATATCGTGGGGCAAGAGAAGGATAGAACTGTTTTTTTTTATCTTTTTAATCATCCTGTTGGGGGCTTTTCTATCGGCTGCCCTATATGTAAACGAGACGGGAACGGTAGACATCGCCCATATAGATGCTTCGGTCACCTTTGTGCAGAATGGAACCGAACTCCTCGTTAATCCTGTGCTTAAAAACACAATGAGAAGCAATAGTGGATCCATAAGTCTTGATATACAGGTGGAAGATCGAGGGCTCAATCGTATTCTCGGTCAGGGAAACACCACAATTGGGTATGTGAAAGCAGACAAAACACAGACGGCAAGCGTCTTCATACCCATGAGCGGTGAAGTGAAAGGACGATACTAGATCAAGATAGGTCTTTTCGAGGATGGGGATTTTTTAGTCTCACGCTCGGCGTACATTAATATACCTGAACCATCCTCTATTACTGAAAAGCCCGATCTCAAATTCAACCAGATGGATCTTATCATTACGAAAATTTCTAACGAATCCGCACTTTTATCCCTCTCGCCAAGAGTAAAAAATGATGGTGGAACCTCTGGTGTTGTCACCTTGAACCTTGAGCTAAAAGATGCTGAAGACGATCGTATTGTTGATCGTCAGGGGGCCAACCTCGGTGTAATCAGAGCAGATGAAGTCGGAATTGCCAAACTCAGCTACACAGTGAGAGATAACAGTAGCTATGATATCTATGTCGAGGTCTTCGAGGATGGAGAAGGTGTGATCATGGGGCGTTTAACAAAGACATTGAATCTCACGACCACGGAAAAAGATAAACTTCTAAAACTCAATATTCTGGAGGAAGGAAGACCCCCTGCCCCGGTTACAACAGCAGAAGAGCCATATGGCGTTGGAGTTGACTATGAAACGCCACCTGAAGAACCAGGATTCGAAGCGGTTTTTGGAATTGCAGGAATATTGGCTGTAGCATATATCTTGAGAAAGAGGAGATGAATGGAACGTCTTCAGAGTCCCCTCAAACCAGCAGAATTAATATGGCATATAGCAATTGCTAAAGCATCAGCAGCGTCATCAGGCTTTGGTAGCTGATCCAGATTTAATAATATTTTTACCATCTGCTGCACCTGGTTTTTTGTGGCTCGCCCATATCCAACCACGGATTGCTTGACCTGCAACGGCGTGTATTCGGCGACCTCTATTCCGGAGTTTACACCCGCAAGGATTATCACACCCCTCGATTGGCCGACCGACATGGCGGTCTTTACGTTCTTGTATACAAAGAGCTCTTCGACTGCAATCACATCCGGACGGTGCAGCTCGATCAGTTCATCAACCCCGTCATAGATCTTCTTAAGCCTGAATGATGTCAAATCCTTCGAAGTTCTTATGCATCCAAAATCAAGTGCCCTGGGCTTTTCTTTAAGAATTTGCTCAACGATACCATAGCCAGTTATTGCGATTCCTGGATCAATCCCCAATACTTTCATGTCAGGCTCCGGGCAGATAACCCCCGGACTAAAAATTCCGAAGCATCTGTTTTTGCATTACGCAGAATTCTACTCAGTCTATCTACTTAAAAATTGTTGATTATCAGATGTAGCATTACAACTTCTGTTGAGGTCATAAGGCACTCATAGAACTTCATCCAAGAATTCTTCTCAAAATAGTAAGTGTATCTTTTATTGAATCGATCTCAAGTTTTCTGGGCTCATATGAATAGTAATTGTCTCCGATTATCCTGATAGCTTTTTCATAATCGATATTTCCCTCACCAAGGGGCGAATGCTCGTCTTCTTTGCCATAGTTATCGTGTACGTGAACGTATCTGATCTTATGCTTGATATCTTCAGCAAATTTTACAGGATCACCCACAATATTTGCGTGCCCCATATCAAAAGCAGCGAAACCATCCCCCAGAATAAAGAGAAGCTCTTCAAGGGTGTTGCAAAAGTCAAAATCGAAGTGCATATTTTCAACACAAAGAGTGATGCCCTGTTCATCTGCAAATTCCCGGAGTTCGGCTATTCTGGCCTTTGACGTCTTGAGAAACATCTTTCTAAAATCTTCGGGCCCAATCAATTTCATTGCTCTTTTTGGTATGCTTCTTGGGATTATGGGCAATGAACCGGGATGAGTGATCAAGCGTTCTGCACCGATATCCGCTGCAAATCTGATGCACTCTTTCACCTGCCTGACGGATTCCTCCTGAAGCCCGGGATTCAAGTATGCTATGTCCAGCTCCACATAGGTAGAATGTACACTGAATTTTAGATCATATTCTGAGGACATCCTTCTCAACTTTAATCTCGCTCTTTTTGAGATGTGTGGCGGATAACAATGCGGATATTCACATACCCATTCTAAAAAATCAATGCCCAATTTACTGGCCCTTTTTATCTTTTCTGTATTGATTGTCCCAATAAATGGAATCGATGTAATCCCTATCATCAGATAACCTCTTAATCAACAATCCCCTCGCCAGTATTGAATAAAACTTAGTCCAAACATGAGTTTTTAGGGCGATCTTCAAATAATATATTATTGACTCAATCCATCTTTACTTTTTCCCGAGAGACACCGACTGGACTGATACGATACTAATTGCCACCTATGGTTTAAATAAAGAGGATCGTGTTAATCTTTGAATCCACATTCCCTATTAAAAACAAAACACCCAAACATTTTCAAAACCCACACCCAAACCCTTTTTAAACATCACCCCTTCCAATATATGAGATGGGATGTGATTATGGATATAACAACAAAACAGATAGATCATTTTGGCATCGTAGCCGGAATCTTTGATCAACTTGGTATAGCCGAAGTAGTAGACAAGAAGATCCCAA
>JAXHTJ010000071.1:0-11264 GCA_034190245.1 Halobacteriota archaeon
ATCACTTGGATATGATTTTGCGACTCTCAAATTGACATTCACAAATACTTGCCCCCTCAAGTGAACATAAATATAAAATAATAAGTGTAGTAGGAGTATATAAGATGAGTGGTTGGGGAGTAGGGATGAAGGCAATCGTATTCGATCCGTTCTGTGGAGCATCCGGAGATATGATCATTGGTAGTTTACTTGATATTGGGGCGGACCATGATAAAGTCAAAAGCGCAATGGAAAACGTTGATGATGGAATTAAAAATGTTAGGATTGAATCTGTGAAAAAGAGTGGAATTTCTGCGACCAAGGTGGATGTTATATGCGATGATAAAGGGCATAGGATGTTAAAAGATGTCGTAAAGATTGTGGAGGATAGCGGTTTAGATGACGCCGTGATAGAGGATTCAAAAGCAATTTTTGAGAAGATTGCAGAAGCTGAGTCGAAAGTACACGACGTTACAATAGATAAACTGATATTCCATGAGGTTGGAGCTGCGGATGCGATTGCAGACGTTGTCGGTTCTTCTGTTGCTTTTCATGACCTGGGGGTAAAGAACCACTCGGTTTACTGCACACCAATATCTACAGGTGGTGGTTTTGTTGAATGTTCACATGGCAGGTTACCGGTTCCTGCCCCTGCGACTCTTGAGATACTGTCAAACTCAGGACTAAAGTCGAAGGGTGGCCCCATCGATAAGGAGCTTCTATCACCCACAGGAGCCGCAATACTCTCTCATTTTGTGGAAGTTTGCGATGATTTTTTTCCCCAGATGAAGATCGAGAAGGTGGGGTATGGAGCTGGTTCATATGACCTGACTATACCCAATGTGTTGAGAACGGTACTCGGAGAGGTGGATGATGCACTTCAAAGAGATGAGATAGAGGTACTGGAGACGAACGTCGACGATGTAACCGGGGAAATTTTGGGTGAGCTGATAGATCAGTTGATAAAACTTGGTGCAAAGGACGTGGCCGTTGTCCCTGCAACGATGAAGAAGGGGAGGAGTGGATACATAATCAAGGTCATCACAAAATCGATAGATACACCTATCATCATCAGGAAGATAATCGAAGAGACCGGCTCTCTGGGAGTTCGTGTGATGCCTATTAAGCATAGGTTGATCGCACAAAGAGAGATTACATCGGTGACTATAGATATCGGAGGAGTTGAAAAAGAAGTGATGGTTAAGATAGCAACCGATACAAAAGATAGACTTCTCAACATCTCTGCAGAATTCGACGATGCAAAGAGGGTTGCAAGAGAGTTGAATCTTCCAGTACGAGAGATCATCAGAAGAGCCGAAGAGGTTGCAAGAAGAGAGTTTTTGTGATTTGCCCTAAATTTTTCAGCATAAAGAAAACTTCAAACCAGATCGTAGCTTAGGTAAGATATATATCGTATCAAGACCAAATCATCAATAAAAGGAGATATTTCATGGAGAAGAGATTATCATTGATATTTGCCATTGTCATTATTATAATATCCGTGGTTGTAGGGTCTTTGATAATTGGCTCATTCATATTTGGAATGGGCTCATCAACGAGTAGAAGCATCGATGCAATGGAGCCCTATCCTGATATAGGCGAAAAAAGTGTAAATACGTTCTCATTCTCGGAATCGTCATCAGATTATACTGTGAATAGGATGGTGATCAAGTCCGCATCATTGAGCATTGAGGTGACTGATTTTCAGGCAAGTTTTGATAGAGTAAAAGATATAACACAGAATGCGAATGGATTTATTGCAGACTCTTCATCGTACGTAACCGGTAGCGGGAATACAAGAGGTGACGTTACGATAAGGGTACCCCAGGACAATTTCAACTCGGTTATTGAAGAGTTGAAGCAGTTGGGTAATCTGAAATCGGAGCAGATATCAGGAGAGGATATAACCGAAGAGTACATCGACCTGAATGCACGCCTAAATAATTTAGAACGGCAAGAGGAGAGATTACTGGAGATATTGGACCTTGCAGACACTGTAGAGGATATCTTAAAGGTCGAGAAGGAGTTGGGGCGTGTACGTGGGGAGATCGAACAGATTACCGGTAGAATAAGATACCTGGATGACAGGGTTGAACTCTCAACGATTCGTGTCTCTATCTACGAACCTGAGCCGATAACACGCAGTTGGGGCCTGAGAGATGCATTGAGGTCTTCAGTGGAGGGTTTTGTCTTGATGGTCAATTCGATCGTGATCTTTGCTGGATACATTTTACCGATATTGATTCTGATAATAATTGCCTGGGTAACACGATCGAGATTGTTACCGAAACTTATGCGAAAATAAGAGGCTATCACTCATCGGTCTGTCTTTTGTCAGATTCAACCAGCGACTTGCCAATACAAACATGGCTTTCCCTTGCTTTTTCGAGGCATTCATCCGATTCACAGAGTATCCTGCCGAAGAGCACTGTCTTTGCCTCGCTATCACAAAACTCACATCTCTTATCCCTCAAAAACTCGCTGACCATAATCCTCCTATAACAATTCTTCCATCATCTCCTCGACAACCGTCTGAATATCCCCAAAAGCACTGATTGCCTCTCTCTTTGTGCCATCTCCTCCCACTTCTCTTCGGCCTTGGCAAGAACGTCACCCTCAAAATCGTCCTTGGATACCTCGCTCAACTTTCCCAGTTCCCCGTAGTCCAACCAGACGCCGTTGCATTTCAAGCAGACATCGATCTCAACATCTTCTGCTTTCTCTATATCCATCAATCCACCGCATCTGGGACAGACCAGCTTACTCTTACTCTTGGTACCGATATGTTTTGTCAGATAATCTGAAAGTTTTCTGTCTCTTAGCAGTTTATTAAGCTCACCATGATCAAGCCAGATTCCTTCGCATTTGGGGCAGATATCGATCAATACATTTGGTCCGGGGACTTCTACCTCTCTTCTATCCATCTCAACCCAGCATATGGGACAGTCTAATTTTCTATCATTAAGTTCCTTTTTAAGCGACATGAATAATACTACCTCATCTCTTACTCAGATTAAAGTTTCGAAGCTAGGAGTTTTACAGCATCGACGATCTCCAGTGGTGTTGCTCCCCAGTGAACAACAACGCCTTGAACTCCGCTGGACTCTATGAGGCCGGACCTCTCTTTCTGACAACATCTCACAATAAATGGTTTCTCAAAATTCTGATTTAAGGCGCAGATATTCACAAAATTATAATTTTTATGATTAAATTTATCTTCAAAGACTTTTTTTGATATCTCGCAACCAACAAGCTTCACATTCTCTTTGTTCTCAATTTTTTCTATTGTATCCAGAAAATCGCCCCTTAGACCGGATGTAGAGCACGGGAAGATAACGGTTGAATCCGGGTCTTCAAACTCCCTCAGATCGAGTGCACGATGGATGAATCTAAGTTGTAGCTCTCCGAAGAGTCCGATCTTGCTGAGCCGCTCAATATTGTACCATAACCAGGGAGGTTCTGGCGGAAAAATATCAAAGACCTCGATAGTTGTTATCTTTGAGATGTCCGGTCTGTGTACAAATGTCGTATGCCTGTCGATGCCCGTAAATACAACGGTGTTAATATCTCCGCCGCATAGCGCATCTGCTTCTTCTATGAGCCTGGCCCTATCGGTGAGATCGACCTCATCTTTATAAATTGTCGTTTCGTCTTCAGAAGATATCTGTTTTATCGATGTTATCTTCCTAATAAATCCCCTACCATTCGTCTTCACTTCATATGTAGAAGTTGATCCTCCATCAAAAACGACAAGGTACTTTGTCAAAAAATACATCTTCTTTTCAAGCCAATCATCTTCTGTTGAATTTACGACCGCAACAAATTTACAATGTTCTGGAAAAATCAATATCTATCACACCCAAGAAAAAGAGCGGAATTTGGTATTACACTTTGAGGGGATGGATAAGGATACCAAATTCCATTATATATTTACTTTTTTAAACTATATTAATTTTTCGTATGACGAACTTTCCTTTAAGTTATCGACGGTCTTCCAAGAGTTTCGAATATAATTGGGTAGTTCTTCGTCTTCTTCTACCAATTTCTTCAGAAAATTTCGTGTCTTTGGGTCAGATGGATATCCACTGCCAATTTTTCTTCCTATACTTCCCTCCAGCTCATTTATGCGCTGATCTCTTCTGACCTTTGCAACTATGGATGCTGCCGAGACAATGGGGTACTTCTTATCAGACTTATGCTCTGATACGATCTCGAGATGAAATTGACATCTCGACTTGATGTTGAGGCCGAACCTTTCAGGTTTAACGTCTACTGCATCCACAAAGGCTTTGTCTGGGTGCAGTTCACCCAGAACTTTTGCAAATGAAGCAACGGCTATATCATTCATCGTCATACCTTTTCTCAGCTCGTCTATCTGACTCGCCGTCACCTCGAGCAGGAATATCTCTGCTATCTTCTCAATCTCCCCTGCCAGAAATTCCCTTCTCTTGGGGCTGAGTGACTTGGAATCTTTAACTCCGAGCTCTTCTATCATCGAAAGCTCTTCTTCACCCACCATCACGCCAGCCACACACATTGGACCTATAACCGGTCCTTTCCCTGCTTCATCGATACCAGCAATCTTCATGCGATCCCAAAAAATTTTAAATACCACCTTATCGTAATAATACACCATAAGCCCTTCTAAATCCAAAAACGGAGAATGCCATGATCAAAGAAGCGATGTTATGGGATCAGCTGGAGAATAGTAAAGTCCAATGCACGCTCTGCGCTCATACCTGCAAGATATCAGAAGGGAATACAGGTATCTGCGGAGTGCGAAGAAACGATGGTGGCAAGCTTAATACCCTGATATATAACTCTGCTTCGTCAATGAATCCCGATCCGATCGAGAAGAAACCATTATTCCACTTTCACCCTGGTTCAAATGCCTACTCCCTTGGCACAATAGGCTGCAACTTTAGTTGTGAGCATTGCCAGAACTTCTCCATATCCTTTGCGAAGGTTGATGGGACTCACCTGAGGGAAGTTTCACCAAAGGAGGTTATAGAGTCTGCCAGGAGGCTGAATTGTCAGGGGATTGCATGGACGTACAACGAACCAACGATATGGTTTGAGTACACATACAACACCTCGAAACTTGCAAAAGAAGCCGGGCTTTACAGCGTTTATGTGACCAATGGATACATGAGCGAGTCTGCCCTTGATAAGATATCACCATACCTTGACGGCGCAAATGTGGATGTTAAAGCCTTCAGAGAGGAGTTCTACAAGAGAGTCTGTAAAGCGAAGCTGGAGCCGGTCCTAAGAACATGCGAGAGGATGAAAAAGATGAGTATTCATCTTGAGCTGACCTATCTTCTGATACCCACAAAGAATGATGATCCTGAGGAGATCAAAGAATTCTGCGATTGGGCCGCATCAATCGGAAAAGATACACCGGTCCATTTCTCAAGGTTCCATCCAATGCACGGTATGTCGCATCTCAGATCTACACCAATAGAAACATTGGAGATGGCATATAAAAGTGCAAAAGAAGCAGGTATAGAGTATGTGTACCTGGGAAATGTATATGCACACAGGTATGAGAACTCGTACTGTCCCGATTGTGATGAGCTTTTGATTGAGAGGAGAGGATATCATATCATCCCAAGGATTCGCTCGTACGATAAATGCCCCAAATGTGGTAGAGAGCTCAATATAATAAACTGAGGAATGGTTGATAGCTCATGTAAACACCTGCTATTATCAAAACGATTCCTGAGACCTTTTTTATCACTCCACCATAACTGGAAACGGCCTTAACACGTGAAACTGCGGTATTTGATGCATAAGCTACTATAAGCAGAGGTATAACAAAGCCGAGTGAATAGAAGAGTAAGAGAAGAGCCCCGTTCGGCAGATCACCTTCAACGGCAACCATTGTGAGTATTGAGCCGAGGATAGGACCAACGCAGGGTGTCCACACCAGGCCCAGCGAGAGCCCGAGGATAAACCCGCCAAAAGATCCTTCTGTGTTGATCGAGGATAGCCTGCCGCCCAGATTGAGTCTTGTGAAAGCAGGTCTTATTGAATCGATCATTTTCCCGATCACCTCAAACAACATGTAAAGACCGAGGAAGATTATTATAAGACCGGCAGTTATCTTCAGTAAGCTCAGATAGTCCTTGAGAGTGGATCCGAAGAGAGTGGCAATTATACCCATGGCTGTAAATGAGAGAGATAGTCCGATAGCAATCATGATGGGCTGAAACCTTCCTGATTTTGTTGAGTATGCCACCACCGCAGGTACAACGGGAAGTACACAAGGGTTCAAGAAGCTTAACAGGCCAAAAGAGAAGGCTAATATTGGTGATACCATCTCAACTTTTCCTCTTCACCAGCCATACCAAGACCAAAAATATAGAAGATAAACTGAGTAAGAAGCCAAATCCGGGAGCCTGTGGCTGCGTTATCGGCACCCCTTTCCCATCAAGAACAGATTCCATCACCATCTCGAACGTTTCGGCGTCGGAATAGCCAATAATACGACCCGTTTCGTCTCCTTCTGGATCGGTGAAAGCTATCGTTGGCAAATAGCTCACTCCATAATCAATTGCCAGATTATACGAATCTTGTGAAGCTTCTACATCAACCTTTATGTTGACGAAGTTCTCGGACATCTGGATTACGTCTTTGTCGGTATATGTCTCTTTATCCATTCTTATACAGGCCGGGCAACTTTCTTTATAAAAATCGATCATAACGGGTTTGTTTAGCTCTTTTGCAAGAGCCATGCCCTCATCATATGTGTGCCATTCAATCGAAGATGCCTGAACAGTTCCGCACAGCAAGAGCAGAAGTAAGATAATCGATATACCTTTTATAAGTTTCATGCTGACCCCCATACACGTATATTTCTCTCCCATCATCTATAACTTTACCCTTATGGCTCTGATTTCTATTTGAGCTTTCAGCGCAGACGGGGTGGAGGGCAACGGTAAGGCCGAGAAGAAAATAGAAAATACTAAGAAGGCATTGGAAGATAATAAGACAGATATTTCACAAGATTTATATGATCGTCTATCAAAATTTGATATAAAGAGGATGTGTAGAGCGTGGATAGAGAAGAGTTCATAGAGCGGTTTAAGCATATACTGATACTGGTCTTTGTGATACTTACAGGTTTGATCTACTCTAGGGGTGTATCTGCAAATAAACTTGACCTCTCTGATGTTTATGCAAAGCAGATGATAGAGAGTGGGGAGAAGAGCATCTATGAGGAGTGCACGAGATTTGGGGATGATTGTATTAGGGAAGGTCCGACGATGGTTTATAGCCCACAGGGCGTTCCTTTTATCGATCTGGATAAATGTGGAAAGGCAAAAGAAGAGTATGAGAATGGGGAAGTTAAGAAGATGTACTGTGCCGCTCCATGTGAAACATACTGTCATGTATATGCAAAAGCAGATGCGATATCAATTGTAACTGACGATGGTGGAATGAGCTACCACCCAAATGTAGATTATGACTTATGTAACAACTGCGGGATCTGTTTCAAGAACTGTGGCTATCATGCAATTGAATGGATAAACTCGGGGGAGATAAAAGAATGAAACGCAGAGAATTTTTATCTTCGGGCTGGAGGACGGCAAATGTAGCCGCATTCATTACACTGGGTGGTTTTGTCGGCTCGCTGGGTGTAACTGCAGGGGCCTCTGGACACCCGACTGCGATTGTATGCTACGAATGCCGTGCATGTGTGAAGGACTGTCCTGTCAATTTTGATCCTGCAGAATTTGTGCTCGGCGCTCGCATAAATAATCCGGATAAATTGATGCCGGCAGAGATAGATGTGGAAGAGTACAAGATGCTGACCGGTAAAGACATCACCCTTTATGAGACGGGTGAGGATAAACAGTCACTGTACGAGCTTGGGAATCCTTACATTCAGGTGATTATGGGATTTAAAAACGAGTATGGAGAGCTAATTAAAGATGAATTTGGTAAACCGGTAATAAAAATAGATTTTCTCAAGAATATCATCGATGAGAACGGGTATTTACGCCGGGGATACGAAGATGCGGTGCTCCTCAGAACATACAAGATGGGCGCAAAAGAGGTGGCACAGTTCTGTCTATTATGCAGATTATGCTCTAAGAATTGTCCAGTGGGTATTGAAGTTACGGACTTTGCAATGGATTTGAAGTTGAATGGTAGATACGGCAACAACCCCCGGGTAACCGGGGAACTATAGGTGATTGGGAGGATAGAGATTGAAGTTTACGAGAAGGGAATTTGTAAAGATCGCAGCTTATTCCGGTTTTATGAGTATGATCCCTGTGGGTTTACAGGGGGGTATAAAATCAAAATTGGAAAAAGAGGAGCTTCCTGGAACCGGAAACCTATCACCGGAAGATCTGGAGAAGGTTGATGTGGATGCATTTCTTACGGCCTGTGCAAGGTGCGGTGTATGTGCTACTGTGTGTCCTAAAAATGCAATCAGGTTCTCAACGGTTTTTCTCCCGATTCTAACTCCTGAAACCCGGGATAGATGTCCAAGTACACTGGAATGCTCTGTCTGTATGGGGTACTGCCCAACCAATGCGGTAAAAAATGCATTTGGGAGACTCGGGTTCGAGAATACTGCACTATACAGAAGGCAGCAGCGTTTGGAAGAGATGACGATCAATCAATAGATGCTCTTGGATACGATCCCAGTACCTTGAGCATGTAAACATTTTTATTAATATTTTCAAGTGCTTCTTTAACTTCTAAGTCCTCTTCATGCCCCTCACAATCAATGTAAAAGACATAATCCCCCATAGCTTTTTTTGATGGCCGGGATTCGATCTTCGTGAGATTTATATCTCTTTTGGCAAACTCCTTCAAGATCTCATAAAGTGCACCTGGCCTATCTTTCTGTGAATAGATCAAAATCGATGTCTTATCATCTCCTGTCGACTTGATCCCATCTTTACTCAGGACAACAAATCTTGTAACATTGTCGCTGTAGTCCTGTATGTCTCTGTAGAGCACATTCAGATCGTATCTTAATCCTGACTCCTCGGATGCTATTGCAGCCATCTCTTCGAATTCACAGGCCAATTTAGCAGCATGAGCAGTGCTTCCCGTAGTCCTTATCTCCACACCTTTGAGATTCTCCTTTATGAAGAGCCTGCATTGGGCGATCGGCTGAGGATGGGAGAGCACAATTCTCACTTCCGAGATATCTCCTTTTGCAAGCAGGCAGTGTCTTATCGGGACAAAGACTTCTCCAATGATCCTGACATCATATTCTCTGAGTAGATCGAGTGAAATTCCTACTGAACCTTCCAGTGAATTCTCTATCGGGATTATCCCTTCTTCAATCTCACCTTCAACGAGAGACCGCACAACATCGATCACATCGTCATAGTACCTCAGCTCAGACTCGCTATTCCAGATCAAAGCTGCCTTTTCGCTGTAAGTTCCTTCTGGTCCGAGCAGTCCGAATATCATCATGAGAAGATTGTTCTATTCATATTTAACGTTGTCTTAATTATGTGTGTAGAGATGATCGGGAAGGAAATTATTTGATAGAGTTAATACACTATTATTGATAAGTCTATTCTGTTCTTAGAGTATTACAAAGGTTGAAGATGAAGCGCATTAGATTTTCTGATGTGGGGGGGTTAGATAAAGTTAAGAGGGAGATCAAGCTCTCAATTATCTATCCAATGGAGCGGCCCGATCTGTATGAGCTATACATGGGTGGTAGAAGTAACATACTGTTGTATGGCCCTCCTGGATGCGGAAAAACCCTCATTGCAAGGGCTGTTGGCGGAGAGGTTAAATCAAATTTTTTTTAACATAAAGATAGTCGATCTGTTGAGCCAATGGCACGGGGTTACGGATAAAAATATCCAGAATACATTTTTTGAATCAAAGAACAGCGCCCCATCGATATTATTCTTCGACGAAATCGACGGGGTCAGTGGATCGAAAGGCGCCTCAAGGGAATAGTTCGAAAAGCGGATCCTCAACACCTTCCTGACCGAGATGGATGGTTTCGATGACAGAGGCGATGTCAGAGTTCTCGCAGCAACCAATGCCCCCTGGGATGTGGAGTCGGCGCTTATCAGGCCTGGTAGATTCGATAAACTCCTCTTTGTCCCACCTCCAGATCTTGAATCGAGGGTGGAGATATTCAAGATATACATGAAGCAGAGGCCGGAAATCCAGGAAACTGGACTTTAAGGAGCTCTCCGAGCTAACTGAAGGGTACTCTGGTGCAGATATAAAAGAGATCTGTGAAGAGGCAGCAAGAATACCCCTCGAGGAGGCGATCGAGGGAAAACCTCAAAGAGAGATAGATAGGGATGATCTCTTACATGCGATAGAGAAAAGACCATCCTCGGTAATTTCCTGGTTCAAAACAGCAGAACAGGAAATAATCAGAACTGGTAGAGGGAGTTTATTCGGAGATATGCTCGATTTTATCGGAAGAGAGAAGGGCCGAACATCTGAACATGTTACCGGATATCTCTGATATTCTATAGCTCAATCATCTTCGATCTTTCTGTTCATGGCATCCTTCCCTTTATCAGTTATCACATACTTGTGCCGTTCCCTTCTGTATAGCAATATTCCACTGGCTACACTGGCTATTATTATAACAATGAAGACTCCACCAATCAAGATTATGGGTAGTTTTTGAGTGTTAAATGATGTTATTGATGTCCATGATTCTCGATTTTCATTCGGCTCCGGTAGGGGCATTGGAGTGGGTTTGTACCTTTCCGGTGCTGGTGTTATCGTCGGATCGGGTGCAGGAGTTCCAGTAGGCATAGGACTTGGTGCCCCTTCTGAAGCACCTAAAGAGAGGATCGAAAAGAATACAATAATCGTTAAGGCAATTAAACCCGCATTGAGATTGCTCTTCATATCTATATCCCTTCCTCAGGAAGATATCAATATTCTATATTTAAGTGCAGGACACCAAAGGTATTTCTACTTCAGATGTAACACCAATTTTGTTGAGACATCAGTGGTTTCTATATCTCCGGGGTCCGGATTCCCATAGATTATCCTTTTCTCTTTCTTTATCGACCACTCTTCCTTTATCCTGATCTTTATAATCTGTCCGTAATTGATACAGGTCTCATCGTAGTAATCTGGTAGAATGTGGGTGTAATCATCGTTTCCATCAGTGAATATCTCGATTTTGTTATCAGGAAATGGAAGTTCTGTTCTCTCGAATAGCATCTTTATCATCCTTTCACAGGTCTCTTGTGTCCATTTCCCGGAAGCAAATGCCACAAAAAAGTAAGTGCTCCGCTTTACGCATGTGTATGTCCAGCAGT
>JAXHTJ010000072.1:0-11075 GCA_034190245.1 Halobacteriota archaeon
AAACTCTGAATTGACGAAGTATACAAAATAGCATCTACACTAAATTCAATTGTATTTTCAGCTAGCCAATTCACTTGTATATCCTCTCTTATCAATTATTTTTGAGTGTCTATTCTTACATATGTCATAAGTTTGTTTTCCCTATGGTAAGATTTTTCACGATGGCTTGCATCACGTGAATATCGGATCCTGAAGTTCATCCCATCCCATATTAGATCTATTTTGTTTTTAGATGTTATTCCTTTAGATCGAATGAAGTATATCCTACCCATTATTTGCCCTCGCTCTAAGTTTTTGAACTACATCACCAGTTAAAAGACCACCAACTACTATCATGAGGACAAGAATAGAAAAAAAGTAAGGGTTTACATCAATTTGTTCTGATAAAATGCGCCCCCATTCATAATTGCTAACCGCACTCAGAGCGAGAAGATGCGAACGAAAAACACAGTTATGAGTCAAAACTGTTATTCCCCCAGTCACCCAACTGATTCCTATCACCAGTAAGAGTCCAAAGAGTCCAGTTTTATTAAACGCAATGGGTAAAATGATGCTGCCAGCAAGCACCAATAAAACTAATAAAAAAAACAGAGAAGGGCTTATGCTAAAACGTTCAACATAAAATATATATGCAGTAGTATTAGTTGGCATCGGCGGAGGAGTGCGAAATAAACAAAGCTTTGATAAAGCAGATATCCCTATTGTTGATGAGATGATGCCTCCAATTAATTCAGTTCCAGTTCTATTTTGACAATTCACGTGTATATCCTTCCTTACTTATTATTTCTGAGCATAACGCTGTATGTACATTCTTACAAAAGTCTGTTTTTTAATAGCAAGCTTTACATCTTCTCATCTCAGAATCCTGTCGAGTGTATTACCACCCCAAATAAATCCTCAAACCCCAATCCTAGTCTTAATAACGCTAAAACCTTTATCCTCGATTGCCTTTGCAACATCCTCTTGAAGATTTTTTCCTAAAGTGAGGGCAACCATGTTTCCACCAAGGCCACCACCGGTCATTTTTGCTCCAATTGCGCCGTTATCTCTTGCAATATCAACAAGCATATCAAGCTCCTTACAGGATACCTCTATCTCCTGCAACAGCCTGTGATTCTCATTCATAAGTTCCCCCACGGTGTCAAGGTTATTTGATTCCAATGCTTTTCTTGCATCGTGAACCAGCTCTTCTGCTTCCTTGAATATCTTATCATATCTTTCAGGATCTTCTTCTTTCCTCTTACGAACACCAGCAACAGCAGCAGAGGTGTTTCCAACCAGTCCTGTATTTCCGATTACAATCTCAACAGGTTCTTTAAGTTTCAATTTTTCCATCACATTTACCTCGCCACGTTTGAACCATATGAGACCGCCAAAAGTAGCAGCGGTATTGTCGATTCCGGATGGTGTGCCATGATAACCTTTTTCACCTTCATAAGCGACATCATTGATCTTTTCATCCGTGTAACCAAGTCCAAAATGGCTGGAGAGCGCCCTGGCAATTGCGGTACAAGAGGCTGCGCTGGCTCCAAGTCCGCTGGCGGCCAATAGATCACCACTCAATTCCAGTTCAACTGAACTCTTTTTATCGCCGATATTCATTGCGTTGAATATCCTGTCAAGTGAATCTTTCTGTTCTGAGGACTTCTCTTTCTTGTACCCCGGTGTCTCTGGCCGTTCATCAGCCAGGACAAAATCCCCTGTTTCAGAATCTTTTGTAGTTGCAATCGTCTTCTTCTCGATTGCAGATGCTATTGCAGGTATTCCATGAACAACAAAGTGCTCGTTAAACAGAATTACCTTTCCAAATCCATAACCTTCGCTAATATCGCTCATATAAATCACCAATGTAGCTATCAACTCTTTACGTTTAACCTAAATAAAACATTATCTTCTGTATGCTCTTAGATGTACTCGGCAAGATCGATCTTTTGATACTCGACGGTCTTGTACTCGTCCTCTTTTCCCTTCGGTGTTGTGGCATCTATCAGTATTTTTGAGGTTATAGCCTTCTGACCAGGAGGCTTCTCAGCGGATGGATCAAGAGAACTCGATGGTTGATTCTCTTTTATCACTATGTCTCTGTGCGGCTGCACCCTTGTTGCTATCGCCCACTCAATCGCATTCGGATCGTATATATCGACATCCTCATCAACGACGATGCAGTTTTTAAGAGATGGGTGCCCCCTATATGCCGCTTCAGCGGCTTTCATGGCATCACTTTCACCTTCCTTTTTTATCTGCACCACAGCATGAAGCCAACTACACCCGCCTTCTGTTATGAGTACATTTTTACAGGTTACCTCCCTATTCACCTCATTGAATATCGTCGGCTCTTTGGGCATTCCCATCAGGAGTTTGTGTTCTCTTTGACCGGGGAGCAGTGCCTGGTATATCGGGTCCTTTCTGCGAGTGATGCAATCAATCTCGATTATGGGTTGCTGCCTTATGATGTCACGGGTATTTGTGAGATCCACAAAAGGCCCCTCTTCACTCTGGACCCTTGTGATCCTGCCTTCAAGTACGATCTCACATTCAGCCGGTACTTCAAGATCTTTTGTCTTACACCTTACAAGTTTTGTCTCTCGTAGCGCTTCTGCGATCATCAGCTCGTCGACACCAATCGGAGGTCCCAGGGATGCTGCGATCAGCACTGGCATCGAGTTTCCGATACATATCGCAATCTCAAGATCGCCCTCGGTTTTACCGTATGTTTTGTGCGTCTGCCTCTTTTCGATAACTCTTGCGGTAAATCTATCCTTTCCAATCCTCATGAGGCGGTGATAACATGCATTTCTTCCGGTCTCAGGGTCTTTGATTATAGCAACTCCTGAGGTGACGTAAGGTCCACCATCCCCCTCTAAATGGTAGAGTATAGGTATCTTTTCCAGGTCGATATCATCTCTTTCAATGATCACTTCCTGGCATGGTGCACTCTCTACAAAATTTGGCTTTTTGGGACTCTTCAGTGCATCAGATATCTTTGAAAGAAGCTCTTCCATCGACGTGCCAAGTCCTTTAGCTATCAATTCCCTCGATGAGCATAGGCCCCCAACAACTCTATAATCGGGGTAACCCTTGACGTTCTCAAATATGGTTGGCTTCTCCCCAAGCTCATTCATCACGGCTGCCATCTCAATATTGGGGTCAACCTCCCTTCCAACTTTAACGAGTTCCCCTTCCTCTTCCAGCTGGCCCAAAAAATCTCTTAGATTCATTTAAATCATCTCCAAACTAAACATTCAATAAAGCTTGACAAAAATGTCCGCTCTCCCTGTGGGGAACTGACAAATCTCGCTTTCGGCAAGATTATATGTCTGAGCATATTTAAAAAGTTTGTGTGGGCTGGTCGGGGCCATCGACACTCCCTTCAATAAACCAGCTCAAAAAAGCTTCAAATGCCCTTCTCCTGTGCGATACTTCATTCTTCTTCTCTATACCCATCTCGGCAAATGTACTCTCACCAGTGGAAAATATAGGGTCATAACCAAACCCATGTTTGCCCCTGATCTCTTCTGATATCTTTCCGTCCACCGAACCGACAAAGAGGAGAGGATTCCCTCCCGGTTCACAGTATCCGACAACGGATTTGAAGGTAGCACCCCTATCCTTCTCACCAGCCATAAGTTTCAAGATCCCCTCATTTCCTATCTTCTTGAAGACGTAAGCCGAGTAAGGCCCGGGAAAACCATCAAGGACATCCACAAAGAGTCCCGAGTCTTCAACGATGATCGGTTTTTTCAGAAACTCAGAGGAGTGCTTTGCTCCATGGGAAGCCACCTGTTCCAGTTCATCTACCTGTATCTCAGGATAATCGTAGTCTATCTGTTCAATCTCCATCTCCGGCGGAGCCATCTTCAAGACTTCTTTGACTTTACCGGTGTTCCCGGTTACGAAGTATATATTCCTCACAGGTATCTCCCTCTCTGCTCGATCTCGATGACCCTCTTCAGGACTTCGCTTGCTTTTGGAAAAAGTCGTTTGTATCCAACCTCAAAAGCTTCTCTTAATCTCTCCTCCTCGTCGTGCGTGCTCTTGAAGGTCTGAAATAGGAGGTGGATGTCCACACCTCTTGCTTCAACACTCTTGTCAAAGTAGGATAGACCAAAATCGATCAGGTAAATCTTGCCCCCTGACAGTATCATGTTTGAGGTGGTGAGATCGCTGTGTACGATCCCGTTATTGTGAAGCTTTCCTACCATCTCACCCACGTCCATGCACAGTTTATCGTTCAGGACGTGTTTCAGGGAATCTCCTTTTATCAGCTCCATGGCGATCTCATAATCAGAGATGTCATATATGATCGGAGTGGGAACGCCCCCCTTTCTCGCCTCTGATATCATCTTTGCCTCCATCCTGGTACGCTTGGCGCGTATCTTATCGTCCAGCTCCCTTAACCTGTAACTCTTTGTAATTCGCTTCTTTATCACTGAATCATAATAAATCTCAACTATTGCCTCTGCACCCTGGATCGGTTCACCCGGTATTTTTTCGTTCATCCCCCTCTCCTCCATACCTCGCTATTATTGCAACATGATCCTTGTGAAATGGTTTCAAGTCCAGACTTTTAATAATATCAAAATCATCGATCAGTTTCTCCTTCTCGGCTTCTATGACATCCCTTGGTCTGGCAGTGGAGTCGATGCTTCTTGCCTTCAGCATCAGTACCAGAAGACCATCCATTCTCAGAAAGTGTCTTGAATTAAGAAGCGCAATCTCGGCCTGCTCTCGCTGAGCTACATCCTGGTATATCATATCGACCTCATCCACCATCGGTAGATACTTTTCGGGGTGATATGCGTCTTCAAATATTGGAATCATATTCATGCGGGATTCACATACCCTTATCAGGTTCTGCATGGGCATCGGCGAGAACTCGACTGCGTAGATAACGCCGCCTGATACAAGGTCTGAGATATGGCTTGCAGTGGTGCCTGATGCAGCTCCCAGATAAAGAACTTTTGATCTTTCATCTATGGTCGGGATGTATCCCTTAACGATGAGTGCCGCCATTTTACTACGGTTTGGATCCCATATTCTATACTCTTTTTTATCATCATTTACAACTCGCTCGCCGTATACCGCTGCACCTGGAGTAAGATTCTCTGTTGCGATACTCTTCTTTGAAGAGTTGATCTTGAATAAGTGGGGGATCTTCTGGGGCCTTATGATCTCATGCATACTTTATCCCTTCCTGAAGTTCAAAATTTTATTTGGATTGCAGTAGTCATAAATCGATGGTTTTTATATGGTATGATCTAACAATATACTTCCGCTGAATAATTCACTAACTTTAAATTTTGATAACATGTTAATACCTATATTCCCCAAACTTGGCACGGTTGACGAGGAGCTTGCAAGGAGGGTTGAGGCTCTTTTTGAGAAGGTAAAGAGCGGCGAGGTGCCGGAGTCTGAGATGGCAGATTTCATGAATAAGATGACTCAAGCGATACTCGGGGAAGTTATTGAAAATCCGAGGGTCAAGCACCTGTTTGATGCAAAATTGTCCTCTTTAATTGGCAAGAAGCTAAGTTTGAGTGCTGAAGGATCGAGTCCTTGGTTGATCGAAATTGTGGGCGCTCCCAAAGTCCTTGAAGTCAGGATCTCGACCGAAGAAGAGGTCACTGAGCTACCGGGATTTGCCGCCGATCCTGAGGTTATGAAGAAGATAATAAGCGATTCAGCCAGTGTAGGTCTGTTATCCGATGCCATATTTGAGGAGAGATTGAGGGTGGTCAATGCTTCGCCTTCAGATCCTGCTTCCTGGATTAGAGATCTATTTTCCATGGTTGGGCCGGTCTGGGATAGGACTGATCTGATTCAAAAGACCTTATCGGGTTTGATGCCAAAGATTGATGAAGAGTTGAAAAAGCGGGGGTGTTAGATGGCAGCCGAGTTCAGAGCTATCAGAACAGAAGATGAAGTCCGTCTTGCGATTCTTGGTAAGCTTAAGGAGAAGAGAACAAGAGATAACAGCAGAACTGGCGACTTGATGAAGAGGGCAAAAAAGACGAGAAGAGAGAGAATTGAAGCTGCTGCACAAAGTGTCTTGAGTCTGGCAAACCTCTCCTTGGGAGATGTGACACGGGTATTTGAGATCATCTATACATTCTTTAAAGTTATAGTCCTGTGGATATGGGACTGGATAAGCTACCCCGTCAGGGTGGTATCCAAAGGAAAGCTATTGTCTGGAGTCTATGAGCCAGGAGAGGGACCCTCATTTGCACGGAGGCTTAGGATAGCATTTCAGGATCTTGGTTCTACGTTTATCAAGCTCGGTCAGATATTATCTATGATGTTTATGCTTCCATGGAGCTGGGTTAGTGAGTTCTCGAAACTCTGCGATTATCTGCCACCGGAAGACCTTGATACAGTCAAGAAGACCATACGAGATGAACTGGGGGTGCCTGCTGAAGATGTCTTTGATCACATCAGTCCGGAGCCCATTGGAGCTGCCTCTCTGGCACAGGTCCATTTTGTTACTCTAAAAGACGGAAGAGAAGCCGTGGTTAAAATTCAGAGACCTGATCTGGATGAGAGGATCAGAAAAGATGTACTCATCATTCGTCCAATTGCATGGATGCTTGAGTTTATGCTAAAACCTTTAAGACGGTTCATAAAACCACTTGAAGGCATCTATCCTGTTGAGATCATAAATGATTTCGAGAGCGGAACGATCATTGAAGAGCTGGATTTTCTCCTGGAGGCATCTTTTCAGCAGATATATAGAAATTCTCTGGATTACTGGGGCTTGACATCACAACTGCACGTACCAACCGTTTATTGGGAGTATACGACAAAAAGACTTCTCTGCATGGAGAGGATATGGTTCTACTTCAAGCTCGTCGATCTCGATATAGGAAAGATGAAGAGAACGTATGAGACGGTCAAATTTTTGAGGTCAATCGGTTATGATATGTCCGCCAACATCAAGAAGTTGCACCGTGCATGGTTTTATATAATGGCTCGGCATGGGCTTGCCACGATGGATGTTCATCATGGTAACTTCCTCTACCAGTATGATGACAGCTATGCTATGGTCGACTTCGGTATCTTCTTCTACTCGGGCTCTCCTTCGAAAGCTGGTGAGATTGCACGAGTGGCCATCACAAGGATGCTGAAAGGCGTCACTACTAGGAATTGGGGTGGGCTTATGAGGGTTGGAGCTTACGTGGCCGGTGGAGGGGATGAAAAGAAAGGGCCCAAGTGGACTGGTATGTCAAATGATGATAGGAAAGGGCTCTTAAAAACAGTGACAGAGGCAGCGGAGCCCATGACAAAGATGAGTCAGGGTGAAGGGCGAAAAGGACTTCTTATCGAGCTTGGTGGCATGTTCAGAGGCGGAGATATGAACAAGATGATGCGTGAAAACATTAGAAACTTTGTCCCTATGATGTCAAGATTTACCAAAATGGGCGACATGTCGCAGGTTTCTGGTATGATATACCAGAGCATGAATGCCATGAGAACTGTTATGTACTTTGGGACGTGGTTTGCCGCTCTGGATCCTTCATGGGATATGTTTAAAGAGAGAGAGTGGTTCTATGGGTACTTATGGGATAAAGACGGTCAGATACCCATGAAGCGGACAGGTGAGCTGGCAAGACCAATTTTACCAAAATCCGATCTCTTCGAGAGGGAGAGAACAATAGAAGAGATGAAAGCTGATGACGCTTTAATTGCTCGCGCTAGGTGCGAGGAGAGGTATCATACGCCATAATGGAGATAACTGAGAATATCCATAGGATCGATGGAACTAAATTGGGTTTTTTGCTTTTAGATAATTGTTATAATAATTGTTCGAAGGTATTAAAATGAATAAAGATAAATAGGAGTCCTTATGACTCTATAGAGGCCAAATATGGAGATAGGTGCGGTTTTACTAAAGATCCTGATAATAATTGTAGCCGCCAAATTTGGTGGTGAGATCGCAAGTCGTCTGAAACAGCCAGAGGTTCTCGGGGAGTTGATTGTTGGTGTTGTGATAGGCTATACCGCGATAATATCACCAGATGATCAGATAATTACAACTCTGGCTGAGCTTGGAATAATACTATTTCTCTTTCACATCGGGCTCGATTCCAACATTAATGAACTTCTGAGGATGGGTAGAACTTCCCTCCTGGTTGCTTGTATAGGGGTGGGGATGCCATTTGTGTTGGGGTACGTGGTAGCTCTTCAGTTATTTCAAGATCCGATGATCGCACTCTTTATCGGTGCCACTTTAACGGCAACAAGCATTGCAATTCCGGCGGTGGTATTGTCTAACATGGGAAAGATAAGAAGCGATGAGTCAAGGGTTATTATCGGGGCCGCTGTAATTGACGACATCCTCGGCTTATTGATTCTAACCATTACTGTTCCGCTATTGAATGCAGAATCTCTCTCCTTCTTACCCATCACAAGAACCATTTTGATAGCAGTTCTATTCCTTGCTGGATCATATATAATCGGGGCAAAATTAGCGCCATATACAATACGTTTTCTCGGAGGGATGAAGGCGAGCGGGATAACTGTGGTATCTACGTTTGCGTTCAGTTTATCACTTGCGTATTTAGCAAATTTTTTCGGGCTCGCAACAGTCGTTGGTGGTTTTTTTGCGGGTTTGATACTCGCACAAGCAAAGAATAGAGACGAGATATATGAGCAGACCGCACCTCTCACAGAGGTCTTCACGCCCATATTCTTTGTGATGATGGGTATGTCCATAAGTGTCGAAACACTCAACTTAAATGCTTTCCAGATAGCACTTATAATAGCGGCAGTTGCAATAATAGGCAAGATGTTGGCGGGGATGGGCGCTTTAAGAACAAAATTGAATAAATTCGTCATTGGTTCTGGCATGGTTGCAAGAGGCGAAGTTGCCCTGATCTTCATCAGTTTTGGACTCTCAAAAGGAGTTATAACATCTACCATCTATTCTTCTCTGGTGCTTATGGTGATAATAACGGCAATAGCCGCACCTCTACTCCTCAGAAGATCCCTGACTGAACCCACTTCCAAAAAAGGAGCAGTTGATGGTTCAGCCTGAACCCCCCAATTCCCGGGTCCCTGAATATAACAAGAATTAAATACAGATATACAGGATATAGGCGATGAGATGAAAGAGTACATAAAGAAGATTGTTGAAGGGGGAAGTCTCACAAAAGAAGAGGCAAAAGATGCCATGTCCATCATCTTCAAAGACTCAACAGATGCACAGCTCGGTGCATTTTTGGCCGGGCTGAAGATGAAAGGTGAGACGGTAGACGAGATAGCCGGTTTTGTTCAGGGGATGAAAGAAGCTGCAAATACCATAACTCCGAAAGCCTCTCCATTGGTCGATACCTGTGGGACCGGTGGTGACAGATACAACACGATAAACGTGAGCACCGCGGCGGCAATTGTGACTGCATCTGTAGGAATACCGGTTGCAAAACACGGCAACTATGCGATGACGTCAAAGTGTGGTAGCGCAGACGTTCTGGCAGAGCTTGGAGTTAAGATAGACCTTCAGCCCAGAGAGGTCGAGTCACTGATAGAGAAGATAGGAATCGGATTTATGCTTGCACCGGTATTTCATCCTTCTATGAAGAGGGTTGTTCAGCCGAGAAGGGAACTCGGTGTGAGAACGGTCTTCAATATTCTTGGACCACTCACAAATCCGGCAAATGCAGAAGCGCAGGTTATTGGCGTCTTCGATGAATCGTTCTGTGAAAAACTTGCTGGTGTTTTAAAGGAGATCGGAACCGACAGGGCGTTGGTAGTTCATGGAGACGGCATGGATGAGATCTCAAATGCCGGTGAGACAAAGATCGCCGAATTGAAAGATAAAAAGATCTCCTTGTATACGATAAAGCCAGAAGATCTCGGCTACGAGAGGCGAAATGTAGAAGAGATCGCAGGTGGGACGGTGGAAGAGAATGCTCGTGATATGGTCAGGATCTTGAAGGGCGAAGGTGAAGGCGGGGCAAAAAGGGATATCGCCTGTATAAACTCGGGTGCCAGCATATACGTCGGTGGTCTTGCAGATTCCATTAGAAAGGGAGCAGAGATGGCAGAGAGCGCAATAGATGATGGAAGGGCATTGAAGAAGTTGAGGAAGTTTGTGGTGGAGAGCGGGGGCTCAAGCAAAATTGAGAGATATCTATAGAGAGTCAACCGATCTGAAGATTCTACAATCATTGAATAAACACCTTCCTTCGAAGAGAAAGAATTTGAGTACACTTTTGAGAGAAGAAAGACCTGGAGTGGTAGGCAAAGATGGCTCTTCGCAAAGGTTCAAAAGAAGTGAACTGGAGCAGATTGCAGAGATAATCCAGGGGAAATATCATGACCGGGTAAGGTTACCGATATACATCGAGATGATGCCGGATTATGGGAGGGGCACGGCTATGGTAAGGGGACATTACCACTGCAAGATTGTGCAATCTGTTCTTGAGGTGAAGGAAGAGAAGACTGAGAAGATGATCATATACAGACCGGATATTCGTAGATTGAGACGCATTCTACCGACAACAACTCAGTATGCGTTTTATATGTCAGGCATTAACTTGACTTTGTCACATTAAAAACTTACTCGCCAATATCCCCTTTCTCAACTCCCCAATAACCTTAATAACGCACAATTTAACCACATCACATTCATAATAGGCAACCTCAAAAATGATTTCTTTATTTGAATCACCTCCAACCATCGGGTTATGTAGATAAATTGAAGGAAAAATAAATAACCCCCTCCACAACCTACCACTCAGCCAACCGTTGTAATTCCTCTTTTTCGCGAGTCCCCATCGAAATGAGTATGCCTACTAAAAGTACACCTAGAGATACATACTTTTGGACAGATCTCTTAGTATAGCGGTGTATCTTTCTATTGGGGAAGAATGACTTTGTCAATTTGAATACATCTTCGATCAGGCTTCTCAATGGTTGATATTTTCCCCAGACGTCCACAGTACTGCCGTTTTACACCGACTGAATCCTTACCATGTTTTGGGAATCCAGATTCGTCGATGTGGATGGAACCATTCACTTTATCCCCGATTAAGCTGCCCACATCCCTCTGAATAGGATCTGTTACTGGCCGCATATCC
>JAXHTJ010000073.1:0-10987 GCA_034190245.1 Halobacteriota archaeon
GATTACCTTTACCTCTTCACACCTGGGGCAGATGTATATACAGTAGCCTCGCTCTTTGCAGGTTAGCATCTTCTCCACTTCTTCTATTTCAACCTCTCGGAGTTCTCCTCTATGTTTGAATTTATAGACGTCCCAGTTGTGGTTGTGGGAGAAGATATGGTTTATAGTGATTGTCTGAGGGTTAGAATTAATAGATGTTTGATCCAATGTATTACTATGTGTTGTCTTCACATACAACACTTAGGTTGTACCTATTAATATGTAGGTGCAACCTTTATTTTGAATGGATCTATAGTTTATAGTACAAAAAAAAGAAAAGCAGAAGATCCATAAAATAAACCAAATCTTAACCAACAGCCCACATGGGTAGACTGGCTGGGGCATGGCTTATCAACCAGACCAACATCAATTTAAATAGGATAGTCCTATATCACATTAGGCATGCAGACAGACCTTCCTAATAAACAGTTCACGGTTGCCCAGCCATTCAAGAAATTGGGAAAAGATGCTCTGACAATCGATGAATTCATATTTGCACTTTCACTTGATCTCGAATGGTTCACACCAGAGGAAGCAAGATCATTGTTGCATCAAGCAGTCAGCTCAGGGCTGCTTATTATGGATGGGGAAGATCTGAAGCCAAACTTCAAATTAAAGAGCGTAAAAAGGCCTGCTGATTTCAGACCGGATCCCGACATTTTCACTGGTTCCGTTCTTAAAAAAACGATTGATAGAATCTTAGATGAGAAAGGTATCGGAAGAGAAGATGTAATCGAACTCATGAACAAGAAAGAAGAGAAATTTAAAGGTATTATAGAAAAAGATGTTTTGTGCCTTCTCGTAGCAAAGGAGTTGGGAGTAGAGATCGAGGATCTGGTGGCCGAGGCATATGATTCTCTAACTTCCTCTACTCAGAACGATTTGAGCGATTAATGCATCCAGCTGCAGCCTTTCATCTGCGCCCTCGGTTATCCTGAACTCTGTCTCACCTATCTTATCGATCAGTTTTACCTTGAGATCATCTTTTATTTCCAACTCAAAAACTGCCCTGTAAATCTGTTTTGTTACATCCTCTCCCGATAAGCCCTGTTCATCCAGCAGGTAGTTAAGTTTGTTCAATGCTTTTATAAGATCGGCATTCAAAGCGAGTTCTAAAAGTTCTACCATCTCTTCTGGGTGCACTGTTGCCGTAACCCGGTAGATCGTTTCAGCATCAACCTTTTTACCGAGTACAGCCGCACTCTGAAGTGAGTTTATGGCCCTTCTCATGTCCCCCATGGATATGTAAATTATCGCATCCACAGCATCATCTGTTATCTCAATCTCCTCTTCGGAAGCGACGTGCAATATCCGCTCTTTCAATGCCTCACCGGACAATGGTCTAAATCTATATATAGCACATCTGGACTGTATCGGCTCTATTATCTTCGAAGAGTAGTTACAGCTGAGGATAAAACGGCATGTTCTGGAATACTTCTCCATAGTTCTCCTTAGAGCTGCCTGGGCAGGAGAGGTCAAGGCGTCGGCTTCATCTAGGAAGATTATCTTAAAATCGGAGCCACCGATAGGCGCTGTCTTCGCAAAGTTCTTGATGTTGTAACGGACTGTATCTATACCCCTCTCATCAGAAGCATTGAGCTCAGTGAAGTTCTGCGACCAAGTTTCACCGAAAAGCTCTCTTGTTGCCGCTATTGCACAGGCGGTCTTTCCGACACCGGGTGGTCCTGAAAATAGCAGGTGTGGGATGGTACGAGTATTTACGTAGGACTGGAGGCGCTTTGTAACCTCTTCCTGCCCCACGACGTCACTCAACATCTTTGGCCTGTACTTCTCGATCCATATCTCCTCCATTCCACCTGTGCCTCCCTGTATATTCTATACCTTGTGTACTTATGAAGCCATCGGATTATTGGTTTTATATCTAAAAGGATATTGTGCCGGATGATGATATACGCCTATTTACAACATCTCCAGGCCAAATGACTCAAGCAGCACATCAGGATTTATCTTTCCGGATTTGAATGTTTTGCAGGAGTTTATCTCGTTTATTGTGACTTCTGCTGGCGCAAACATCCCCCCGTCCACCTTGAAGAAGTCGAAGCCAGCCTCTTTAAAGGTCACAAAGAACGGCTTACCATAATCTTTAGATGTAACTGATGGTATCTTCTTAAGATACTCCTTCAGCCCTTCAACATCCTCATAATCCACTGCGTAGCATGTCCTGCCACAGTAGATGATGCAGTCGTTTGTTGAACCCATGCACTCTGTATCGTCACCTACTATCGGGGCTATTGGAGCAATCCCATATCCATGTTTTATGCAGTTGATGTCGAATCCAATCGACTCCATCTTGTGAATTCCTGTTTCAACGATCCTTGCGGATATCTGGATAGATCCAGCTACAGATGCCGTTGGTGCAACCGCAATATACAACTCTCCGGGATCAACACCACATTCTTCTGCGATTTTATCAGTAACAGATTCATTGGGTATCGAACTTGCCTCCAAAACCAGGACTGCAATGTCGCAATCATCAAGCTCTTCATACCCGATCTCTTCATACAGCTTCTTTGGCTTCTTCGCAAGTGCCCTTGCCGGTCCGGATCCCATACCGAAGAACTTGTCAATCTTGATCTGCCAGCCAGCATACTGGGATGCCATACATGCCACAGTAGGGTGATCGGTTACAACCTGGATCGCAGGGAATATGTTTTCATTCAGTTTGAAAGTTGTAAAATAGATATCAGCAAGATCTGCCAAACATAATCTTGATAGGTACATTCCTGCTTCAAAACCACCTTTGACTTTTATACCTGCATCTATAATTATCGTCCCATTCTTCAATTCATGCACTTCTGTATTCAACTCATCCTCTAAATCGAGCATCTCCTCAAAGACATATAATCCAAGTTCGTTTACGCTGGGCAATAAAACCACCATTTAGATGGGAATGTATGATACATGATAAATTTAGCGGATTGAGAAGTTAAAATAGATACATTTATAATTGATAATCAATATCTTTGATAATAAAAGGGGAGAATAATGTTGGAGATAGTCCAGAAGATAAGAGAAGTGGATGAGCTGATTAGTGGTGAGATTGAAAAGATAAGGGAAGAGCTTGGCAATTGGTTTATCGATGAATATATATTGTACCAGGCTTCTTAGCTCTATTTATATTTTTGAGATATTCTGAATAAAAAATAGATACTTTTATAATAAATAATTGTTAATTCCTGAATAATGTGGGGATAGCAATGTTAGAGATAATTAGGCGAATTTTTGAGGTGGATCAACTTATTAGTGACGAGATTGAAAAGATAAGAGAAGAGCTTGGCGATTGGTTTATCGATGAATATATATTGTACCAGGGCTCATAACTTTATCTGGAATTATTATGGAGCTTATGGGAAGTTGTGCTTACTGTGGGAATGTTGGAAGGGTATATACATGTAGCATATGTGGTACGAATACCTGTATTAACTGCTGCTCTTTACCCCAGAAAGTATGCAAAAGGTGTATGAAGGGGCGTTTTTAAGGCTGTTTTATCTTTATTATCAGTTCGCCAACCTCTCTTTGAGATATAGGGCTACTGGAAGTGGCCTCTTCTTTTATTTTTTCGAGGGTGATGGACAACTCCTCGTCACTCAGTTCATACCCTTCTTGTTCTAAAATATGCTGAAGGCTTCTTCTGCCGGTGTGCTTCCCGAGCACAAATCGCCTTTCTCCGCCAACCAATTCCGGTAAGAAAGGTTCATATGTGTTGGGATCCTTGAGAACTGCTGCAACGTGTATCCCTGATTCATGAGTAAATGCGTGAGCTCCCACTACTGCCTTGTTCTTTGCAACCGGTATTCCTGAGTATCTCTCTACCATATCTGACAATTCACAGATCTTTGAGAGATCATACCTATCAACACCGTATTGGAGGTATAGTGCCACCAGTAGCTCCTCGAGAGGCGTGTTACCTGATCTTTCACCCAGTCCATTAACAGTTGCCTGTAACTGCTTTACACCAGCCTCTGCCCCTGCAAGCGTATTCGCAAGAGACATTCCGAGATCGTCATGGCAATGGATGCAGATGGGTAAATTGGATGCTTTATTTATCTCATCAACCAGGAAGTGGGTGCTCTTAGGGTTGAGTACGCCCACAGTATCCGCGATACTAAGCATATCTGCACCATGTTTCTCCCCGGCAGCAAAGTACTCTTTCAAGAAATTTATATCGGAACGGGTGGCATCTTCCGCTGCAAACCTCACAGTCAAACCATAATCCTTTGCACAATCCAGAGCAGAGACAGCTCTTTTTATAGCTTCTTCCCTAGTGGCTTTGTATTTGAATCTCAGGTGAATATCCGAAGTTCCGAATACCAGGGCAACGATGTCAATATCACATGATGCCACACATTCAATATCTGGCGGATTTGCCCTTGCAAGCGCACACGTCCTGGCGTTTAAACCAAGGTTGGCAATCTCCCGTACAGTCCTTGCTTCATCTTTTGAAACGATTGGAAAACCGGCTTCAATTATCTCCACGCCTATCTCGTCAAGTTTACATGCGATCTCTATCTTCTCTTCAGCGATGAATGAGACCCCCGGAGTCTGCTCTCCGTCCCTTAACGTAACGTCGCAGATCTCTATATCTTCAAGGCGTTTTTGATTTATGATATGGTATCTTTCAAAGTTCAACTGTAGCCTCCAATTTATAACCGAAATTTTCGTTGGATAAATTAGATGCACCTATATTATATATAGTTTTTGAATGGCAAGATTTTCTACTCCTCGCTATTTCAGCTTCAAGATTGGTCCGCCGGTGGAGCAGATCATAGTGAATCTGAGAGTGATCAATAAAGCTTCATTTTAATACGGTGTAGTTTAATTAGAGATTTAGTGCTTTATACCATATACAGGAAAGTAGACGATAAACATGTACGCCAAACTCAAATCAGACAAAGTTATTATTGGAAAAGAGGCCGCATCACAGCTCGTAAATTATGGTCGTGAAAAGAGAGATACCATCGAGCTTTCACTGGAAGAAGCCGCATTTTTGATCGAGCGTGAGAAGATTGATGTGATCGATAGAGATGATAGGCTTGACTTTGAACGATTTATCAAGAAGGCGTCACAAATATCGCATAATTTCGAACTCAAGTACATCGTCTATAAAGACCTGCGAGAAAGAGGGTACTATCTTCAGCCAGGATCCACAGATTTTAGGGTGTATCCAAGGGGAGGGGGACCGGGTGAAACTCCAGCCGAATATTTTGTGCACGTCATCTCTGAGAGGGAGCCACTGGAGTTAGGAGAACTCTCGGAGCAGTTGAAGATGGTGGAAAATGTCAGAAAACGGATGATACTGGCAATAGTGGATGAAGAGAGTGATATCACATTTTATGAGGTGAAATTGGCAAGGCTCAGGGGCGATGAAGAGCCCTTTTCATTAAAAGTAAAATCGAAAGATGCCACTTTGATACAGGATAGGGTTATAATCTGGGATGAAGAGACATCAAATGATATCTTTGATGCCGGCTTTTTCGGTAAACTCCTGGATGAGAAGAGATTGCAATTGTCACTCGTTGAGGCGGCGTATCTGATAAAGAACGGTATTATAAAGGTTGTTGACCTATGTGGCAATGAACTGTCATTGGAGGATTTTGTCGAGGGTGCAATTCAGATAGAACCCGATTTTAATAAAAAATTCGATGTTTACAAAGATCTCAGAGAGAAGAGTATGACCGTTAAAACCGGCTTTAAGTTCGGAACACATTTCAGGGTCTATGACGCCAGAAAGAACATGCATTCCAGGTATCTGGTTCATGCAATCACCCCCGAATACGTCTTCTCGCTCCCGGAGATGTCCAGAGCTATCAGGCTTGCACATAGTGTAAGAAAGAGAATGCTATTTGCCTATAAGAGAGACGGGAAGATAGAGTACATTGATATAGGGCGATTGAAGCTCTGAGGAACCTGTTATGTCTGGCGAGAAAAAGATTACGTTGGTCATGACGATTGCCGGTTCTGACCCTTGCGGTGGAGCGGGAATCGAAGCGGATTTAAAGACATTTGCCTCCATCGGAGTCCACGGAGCGTGCGCGATAACATCTGTAACTGCTCAAAATAGCAGAGGGGTCCAGTTGATCCATGACTTACCGGTTGGTGTCATAGATATGCAGATTGATTCAATCCTCTTTGAGATGGATGTTAATTATGCAAAATCGGGGATGCTACACTCACCAGATATCGTAAGAGCGGTAGCAAAGAAAGTAAAAGAATATGATATCCCTCTGGTTGTTGATCCTGTTATGACTGCCGAATCAGGAGGCGATCTACTACAGGAAGAGGCGATAGAGATACTAATCCATGAATTAATCCCGGTTACTAAGGTTGTAACTCCGAATATACACGAAGCTGAGAAGCTATCAGGCATCTGTATAAAGGATCATGAGACGGCAAAAGAAGCGGCCGAAGAGATATACAAGTTGGGTGCGGATGCAGTCATTATCACTGGTGGGCATCCTATCGATCCCCAGGTGGAGCGCTTCGATCTCATCTTCGATGGCGAGACCGAACTCATAAAGGGTAATTTCCTGGATATAAAGGCCCATGGTACGGGTTGCACATACTCTGCCGCTCTTTGTGCCCGGTTGGCCAGAGGAGACGGCCTGCATGATGCTGCCATATCTGCCAAGAAATTTGTATATGATTCGATATATAACGCAACCAATATCGGTTCCTGGATGATTATGAACCATACTGCAAGACTGATCGAGTCTTCAGACAGATACCAAGTCTTAGAAGATGTTAATAAAGCCGTCGCCATTATCGATGCTTCTCAAAATTTTTATCGATTGATTCCGGAGGTTGGTTGTAACATTGGAATGGGCATTCATGGAGCAGCGAAGAGAAGCGATATAGCCGCTGTGAATGGAAGAATCCACAGTGTGAATGATAAAGCAAAGGCTTTTGGATCTGTTGATTTTGGGGCAAGCGATCACGTATCAAGGATCATTCTTACTGCTATGGACTTCGATGAAGATAAGAGGGCTGCCATGAATATCAGATATTCGAGGGATATCCTATCGGCCTGCTCTGAGCTGGGCATGAGCACCGCCTCTTTTGACAGAAGAGATGAACCAGAAGATGTAAAGACTATGGACTGGGGTGTTTCAGACGCCATCAAAAGATCAAAAATGGTCCCGGACACAATCTATGACGAGGGTGATATTGGAAAAGAGCCGATGATACGTATTCTCGGTAATTCCGCCGTAGAGGTGGTGAGTATGGCGATGAAGATTCTGAAGGTTCCTTAGTATCTCTCCCACAAGCAAAATACTTTTATATCGGAATGACATAGCAATTTACACATTTATAAAGGAGGGTTAAAACTTGGACTATAGATTTACTCCTGAACAGGAGGCTCTAAGAAAAGAGTTCGACGATTTTTTCAGGGAGATTATGAAAGAAGCTCCCCCTGGTTGGGGTGGGAACCTAGAGGACACTTACGGAAGCGACGAGGGGTGGAATTTCAATAAGAAAGTCTCAGCCGAACTTGTGAAGAAAGGCTGGGTTGTGAGGGCCTGGCCCAAGGAATATGGGGGCCAGGATGCGCCACTAGTTGAGCAACTAATCTTCAGCGACGTAGCAGGGTATCACTTTGCGCCTGGAGTCGATCTTTTTGGCGTGGGTATGATAGGCCCAACACTTCTTGCTGTTGGGACCGACGAGCAGAAGAAGGAGCATCTTCCCCCTATAGCAAAAGGGGAGAGGCATTGGTGTCAGTTATGGAGCGAACCCAATGCAGGTTCGGATCTGGCATCGCTTACCACTACCGCTATACTGGATGGCGATAATTACATACTTAACGGTCAAAAGACATGGACGAGTGGTGCCCACCGTGCTGATTGGGGATTTGGCGTTTTCAGAACCGATCCTGAGAAGAAGAGGAGTAAAGGCCTATCATTCATGGTACTGGATCTCAAGAGCAAAGGTGTTACCATCAATCCGATACTTGCAATGGACGGAACCCATCTCTTTAATGAGGTCTTCTTCGATGATGTTGCTGTTCCTGTGAAGGATAGGGTTGGAAAAGAGAATAAAGGCTGGGACGTTACCCGTGCAGCTATGAACTTTGAGAGGAGTAATGCCGGTATGATCTCAATGACACGGCGTCACTTGGAGAACCTCGTAGATTACTGTAAAAAGACAAACCGCAATGGAAAACCATTGGCCGAGGATCCTCTGATTCGAAATAAGTTAGCCCAAATAGCGATTGAAATCGAGGTGGGAAGGGCCGTAGGTTACCAGATTGTATGGATACAGGAAAAGAAGGGCCTGATGGGTGCTGCTGCTTTGGCATCTTCAGCAAAGGTATTCGGAACCGAAGGACTTCAAAATTTGGCATATACCGCTCTTGAGATCCTGGGTTTACCCGGACTTATTAGACGGGACTCTGATATTGCCCCTCTGAAAGGGATATTCGAGATGATGTATCAATTCTGTCCCGGTGCAAACATCTTTGCAGGATCAAATGAGATCCAGAGAAATATCATCGCCTGGATGGGGCTGAGACAACCAAGGAGCTGGGATGAAGTCTTCAAGAGAAAGACGGAGTAATGGAGGTGAGATAAATGAATCTTGATTTTACAGAAGATCAAAAGCTTATTAGAAAGTCAGCAAAGGATTTTTTATCAAAGGAATGTCCCCCGGATGTGACACGAGAACTTGAAGATAGTGAGGAAGGCTATTCTGAAGATATGTGGAAGAAGATGGGAGAGCTTGGATGGATGGGGCTTGTCATTCCAGAAGAGTATGGCGGTATGATGGGTGAATTTATGGACATCATCGTACTGATGGAAGAGATAGGTAGAAATGTGCTACCCTCGCCATTTTTTGAGACAATAATACTTGGTTCGATGCCGATACTTGAGTTCGGAACAGAGGATCAGAAGAAGGAGTTTTTGACAAAAATAGCAACCGGCGATCTCAAGATGACTCTTGCATTGACCGAGTCTTCCGGAGGCTATTACGCTGCAGATATAGATACAAAGGCAACCTCCGAAGGTGATGGATACGCAATAAATGGCACCAAGTTATTTGTGAACTATGCAAATGCGGCAGATTACCTTGTAGTTGCCTGCAGGACTTCTGAAGGGAAGGAACCAGAGGATGGGATTACAGTCTTTCTGGTTGATAAAAAGAGCCCCGGAATTGAGGTAAATGTGGTCACCACAACAGCTCTTGATAAACAGTGCGAAGTTGTTTTTAAGGATGTCAAGGTTCCAAAAGAAAATGTCTTGGGAGCGGTAGATCAAGGCTGGAATGTAGTAAAATGGATACTAAAAAGAGCGGCAATTGCAAGATGTGCCGAGATGGTCGGAGGATGTCAGGCAGTACTTGAAATGACAAATAAATACTCAAAGGAGAGGATACAGTATGGCAGGCCAATTGGTGATTTCCAGGTTATTCAGCATTACCTTGCCAACATGTGGATGAAGACCGAGACCTCAAAGTACCTTACCCAAGAAGTTGCCTGGATGGTAGGAGAGGGGCTTTCATGCTCAAAGGAAGTATCTGCAGCCAAGGCATGGGTCAGTGAAGCGTTCAAGTTTGTAAGCGAGCGTGGTGTCCAGATCCATGGTGCAATTGGGGTTACCCGTGAGGTAGACGTTGGGCTATACTATCGAAGGGCCTGGGCCTGGGATCCGATGTTTGGTGATCCGAACTACCATCGTGAGATCGTGGCAAAGGAGATTGGGCTTTAAAAAGCCGTCAGGTGCGAGCTTAAGCTCGCACGTATTTATTTAATAGCTCCCTTTTCAGCCACCACACCAACATCCACCCATAATCTTGTCCCTTTTAACATATGAAATTTTCAGGCCAGGGCTCTCAGTACTATCAGATGGGAGGAGGGCTCTATAAAGAGGATCGGGAATTCAGGGAATGGATGCATGAACTGGATGCCACGACACATCTGATCGGTGGTAGATCCATACTTAAACATCTATACGACGAGAAGAGGAAAAGAGCGCGAAGTCACTTTTCTTTATTCGGCGTAAATACGATTTGGTGAAGGGCAGTAGTTAGAATAACCCACCTTATACTATAAGAAAAGAACGTGGCTTTACATCCCAACTTTGACAGTTGGGTTATAAATAAGTATTTAATCTATCAATTTTCTTATGATCTCAATTTTTCATCAACTTCTTCGAAGTGGATTTGACGGTTTTTTCTCAGTGATACAATGTGGTTTTCACGATTTTTTTAATATTTTTTACGCATAAATTTGACTGTTCTGACTATGACTGTAGTATATGATTTCTATATTTTTTAACCCGTTTTTTGACTACCAATTTGACAGTTTATTGTTCACCGATAGAACCAGGTTTGAAGACTTCTTTGGTTTTCCATTGAGCTGTTGCTTGACAGATAAAGCAAGTGCATCAAAACAGAAAATTACCAAAAAATCCCCTATTGAATTTGACAGTTACGGTCGAATACATAAAACCAGAGGAAAAACGGTTCATCTTTTCCAATTTTGGGGGGTTTCACAGGTGATTTTGGGGCAAAAACGGGCAATCACTTGACAAGTCGGGGCAAAAACGGCCCGATTTTAGGCTTCTGTCAAATTAATTTTTTGAAGAAATTAGCGGATGCTAAGTGTCAAAGATGGGTTACATAAACAATCTCCCTTTTCAATTCGTATACTCAACTGGCCAGAACTCCCCTGGTTTCATATCCTTTTTCATTTCGGTATATAGGTATTTGATGGCAGGGCAATAGTATTTATTAGCCTTGTAGAAATCACCTGTAAACTGATATGTTGTTCCCAAACAATGTCCACAGCACTGATATCGTATGGAACAGTCTTTGCAATCTTCCATGTTATGGACTCCCCTATTTTGTATCTTTTCTATGCGGTCAGGCCAGTAGACAACTTTTTTATTCTCAGGGTCCCATTTGCCATAAATAAGATCCTGTAAAGGAGTAT
>JAXHTJ010000074.1:0-10980 GCA_034190245.1 Halobacteriota archaeon
TATTAATTATGCGGTCTATTTAAGGACAGTATTGAAAATTCTATAGTTATAATGTCGAGTGTTGTGCTTTGCACAAATAGTCATGTTTCACCTCAAAGTCATAATCTTGATCCTAAAAAGTCTGTCCGTAAACTAACTATAGGTGCAAAGCCCCCTTGTGCCTTCTCATTGGTCATCCATCATATCGCTAAACCAGCTCTGACCGGATTGAATCTGATTTATATCAATATCTGTATCTATGTCTGGTATGTATATGCTATCTGTTGGTCTCTTTCTTCGCCTGTAATACAACAACAAGATCAAGAGTGTAGCCAGCATAATCCCAACCGTTATATATTCGAAATAAAATTCCAGCCCCTCTTCTTTTGGAGCTGTTACTGTCAGATTGGAGTCCTCGGAGGATGCACTCTCAGATGGTTCTGGCTCTTCTGGCTCGATAACAAAGAACAGTTTCATCAAATTCCATTCTGGGATTGTGATTTTATAGGTGCCTGGTAGCTCCCTCTTCGTATATAAATTGACAGTCTTAGACTCCTGTGGACCGAGACTAACTGAAATCACATCTTCCTTCTCATCGTTTATAATTATCTCAATATTTTCCGTCCCTTTTAGGCCCTCATTTTCCACATTTACAGATATAGTGACTGTTTCATTTGGTTTCACCTTGAATTTATCTGTTTTCAAGTTTTTTACGATAAATTTGGGCGATGAAGCCGATATAGAACCAGTGCTATCTTCTGATGTCTCAGTTCCACCAACTTCGATTGCTTCACTCTTGATCCAGAAGTACATTCTTCTACTCGAACTTTTGGAGTCTGAAAGAGATTTAATAACCCCTAGGCTCTTCGCGTTATCACCACTCTCAAAGAACTCCTCGATCTCATCATATCTCCCACTCTCTATCAGCTCTTCAGGGGTGCTTTTTTCTGCTATACTTTCGAGCTCCTTGATTCTGGCGGCATCCGTCCTGTCATATACAAAGATCTCAACCTTGTACTTTCCATCAACCCAATAACCGGGGACGCTCTTAGTGTAAGTCACGTATACGTCATCCATATAATCCCTATTTCTCAGATCCATCTTATCAAACGCAACAAAATTGTTCTTTGGGTCTTTTATGATAAATATGAAGTCAACGAAAGTGAAACCATCATAATTTACGTTATCCATCTCTACATAGATCTTTATCGTCTCATCCCGGAGAAATTCGTTTGTGTGTTCAACGTAATCCCCGATATCATTTACCTCTGATACAAAGGCGGACTTCATGGTGTAGGCACTTGCCGGACTAGCCGACAAAAGCACCATCAAGAGCATAAAGACCGAAAATGTAGACCACCTCATTTTTACACCTATTTTTGATAGCTATATTATAGTTCTCTTTCATTGCATAAAATCATTACTAACCTGAAACGTAAATATTATCCACTTGTAAAATAAGTTTAATTATATAATGAAGAGTAGTAACATGAGACAATTTCTCGTATTCTTCGTATTCACACTCATCATCTCAGCTACAAGCATCTTGATGGCCGAAGCAGAAAGCGAGTCCAAGGATACCGTTTCTTCGGGAGGTTTTCTGGGGAATTGGCATCATTCTGAGATGTGCGACGATTGTCATGCGACACTCTTATCAAAAGATCAGTTAACTCGAATTACAGGCTATTGTAAGTGTCACAGAGATGAATTTATGACCGGTGGGAAGGCGGATATGGAGAAGCTGAGTAAGGCGCATGGGATAAGCACATGTGTGCGATGTCATGTTGGGACGGTTGGTGATGTCGGGGCCGAGATCACCTACGCCAATATTCACATAGCCCATGTCGATGCGGATTGTGAAAAGTGTCACGGTGACAAGGAGAATATATTTACACCGGAAGTGAAGGAGTGTAACCTCTGCCATCAAGGCGGCATTCATCTCGTGCATGGTGATAAAACAGGTGAAATGTGCGCAATATGTCACGGCTCAGCCGGGAAAGTATTTGAAGAGGAGGACTATTCGGACTATCCAGTAGAAGAGTTGGTAATACCGGATAGCATCACACCCGATGAGAGTACGAGTTCGCCCAGATATCCCACGATTCTGGTTATGCTAAGAGAATTCATAGCCTTTATATTCGGTCAGTGACAAGGATATTAATTAGGAATGGTGAGAGCATAATGAAAGATAAAAAGATTTTGACGACATTTATCATAGTAGCAATCATAGCTTCAGTTACATCTGTATCTTTCTGTATTATGGAACATAACATTCCGATTGTAAAAGTGAAGTTCGATGTGGTTCTTGATGATGAGAAGCCGAAGATTCAGAATGTTGAGGTTAATCAGAGTTATGTCACACCTCTTCAGCGACCTGTAGAAACTACCGGTGGTTTTCCTGGTGTTGAGGTTAAGGCTATCATCAACAACGTGAAGCCCAGCTACTGGGCGTCAAAAGATTATGTTGGAGAAGGAACATACGATTTTGATGTTGGTTTCCATCCAAATTCAGAACCTCAGGATGGCGATTTAATAGAAGTTGTAATCAAAATAGTGGATGATAAGGGGAAACTTATGGGCGAGAGGGCAAAGTACTCGGAATATATTTTGTGGAGAAATGAGAGCTCACTCGAAGATTGATTTTGTCTGGGTGTCATCCGCAATTGCAACAGCGTAACTCGCAATTCTTCTGATATCTCTGCTGATTATGGTCAGGGCGGTCGAGGTCTTTGGATCCGCCACTCCCTTACTTATCTTCTCAACTATGCTGTAATCCAGATCTCTCACAGGATCTATCTCTTCGATTATATCATTCGCCGATCTGAAGTCATTATTGAAGAAAGCCTCTATGGCCTTTTCCTGCATCTCCATACCGAGATTTGATAACTTGAGCAGGCTGCCCATTATCTCTTTATCGATAACTCCTTTCTTAAGCTCCTTCACCTGAGATGCTATGTCGACGGCATAAAAGGCCATTCTGCTTATATCTCTTGCGGCAATCGCTCCGGTAAAGCACTCCCTCCTCGATGTACACATCATCTCGGTGCTTACTTTACAATAGGTAGGAATCATTAACTGGCGCAGCATAAGTCTGTACAGCTTATCTACCTCTCCAATTCTTCCTATCACGTCCTCTGCAAGCTCGTTATCAATCTCTTCCAGCGATCTTATAGCGTCTTTATGCATGGAATAGACCAGATTAAATATTCTCTTCATTATATCATTGACAGGAAACTTTGTTGGGTCTATCAACACCCTTATCTTCAGTATATTAGACGACTCCTCTGAGATACCTGTCCCCATCAATTTTGGAAGTACGACATTCTTTATCAAATCCTTACGTTCTCGTGGGATTGTTTTTTCGGATATGATGTTAATTACGTCATAACCTTGAACGTAACAGTTAACGATCGCTCTCTCGAGTAGTGAGAAATCAGAAAAATTTTTTAGGTTCAAACTTTTTTCAAGATCTTTTCTGACATCCTTCTCTGGAGGGATAAGATGCAAGTCCACTCCATTACACACAATATCTATTGTATCGCCTTTTTTTATCTTGTTTCTCTCGACCCAGACTCTTGGCAATGTAACGTAATAACTACCGCTTCCACTCGTCTGAATTTTTCTTGTTCCTGTTCTTCCTTCCATATGCCCGGCCTCGGCCAAAATCTCGATCCATATTATATTTGTCCGTATATGTATATTATGTTTGGTTTTAATATATTATTGCTTTTACGTATTTTACTTACAGTAACGTACTTTACGTTTTTTTCGTTCAGATATGTCAAATACAAACTTTACGAAAATTTAATAACTCTGCTGATACTGCTTTCGGAAGATATATAAGGTCTACGTTACTAAAAGTGTAATTGGTAAAGAGTATACTGGGATAGTTAGGTGAACGCTTTTGGCGGGAAATCTTCTGGCGGAAAACTGCCAGAACTTGCCAGATGTTGTAACTACCCGTATAAACCAAATAGGCTCCAAAGGAGGTGAAAAATATCGTAAAAGGAAACAGAATTGCTCTACTTTTGGTGGCTATAGTAGCTATTGGAATCTTCGCACTTCCAAGCACAATGGCAATGTTCGGTGGACAACACAACTGGTATGATATCAATCCTACGGGAAATCAGGTTCCATGTGTAAAGTGTCATGCAGATGTGTATGATGAGTATGGTGTAACAGGTGCACACGCAACACTGGGTGGTGGTAGCACTGAGAATGATACAATTGGTATTACTGACCCAGATGCTGCCTGTCACGCATGTCACAGGGTTGCAAACTCGAGTATAGTGTATGCGGAAGGAGATGGTACTGGTTCAACGCCTGGTGAAGAGGCACATGCTGCATCCACAATCGCGTGTATGGAATGTCATGAGTATGGTACTGACTATGTAGGACCTGTTATAGCTGCACCATTCGCTGGTGGATTTGAAAATATGACAAATACACCATTTGACTACACTGATGATGCTGTTGCCGATTCTGGATTAAAAGCAGCTCACAATGACTTTGTACAGGGTGCAATAGACGACGACCTGATGGAAGACTCAAACGAGGCCTGTCTAACGTGCCACACACATGTCGCAATCGACATCAATTGGACACATGCATACAAGATGAAACTCGACGCAGTACAGGATGAAAACGGTGACTGGGTATGTGACGACTTCATAACAGAAGGTACATACAACATATCAACATACGGTAACATGACCGGAGAGAGAACTGGAACAACTACCCCAGTGGCAGACGTTGATGAACCAACAGGAATGTTCAATTCAACCATGCCATAGACCACCAACATAAAAAGTAAAAAACAAACGTTTATCCCCCGGGAGGGGGATATATATATATTTTTATTATCATTTTTAAAAAAAAGAGGAGACGTGAAAAAAGGGAAATATGCGCTGATGATGGTGGCTACACTTGCCATCGGAATATTCGCCTTACCGAGCACAATTGCAATGTTCGGTGGGCAACATAACTGGTACAATCTCGATGAACATGGAAATCAGGTTCCATGTCAGAAGTGTCATGCTGATATTGGTTATGAGATGGGTTTATCAGGAGCTCATAAGAACTTCACATGTGATTTTTGCCATCGTACAGACCAGAATATTGGTTATGCATCTGGTGATGGAACAGGAAGCACATCTGGACAGGGGGCACATGCAGCTTCGACAGAGGATTGTATGATATGTCACGATTCAATGCATGGAGATACAAACTTTACACACGCTCTCCTCTATCTTCCATCAAGTAACTGTATTAAATGCCACGCTGGAGCAGAGTTTTACCCACCAACAGCAGGCGGTTTAAATATTTCGAGCGCACCTTATGATACCGGTGAAAAAGCAGCCCATAGACCCTTTGTGCTGGATGCTATAAACAATAGCCTTATGGAAGGGCCAAACGAGGCCTGTATTACTTGTCATACACACGTTGCAATCGACATAAACTGGACTCACAATTACAAGATGTATCTTGAAGCAGATGGATCGAGCGGTGATTGGACTGTGGGCAACTTCTTAACAGAAGGAACCTACAACGTAACAACATACGGTAACATGAGTGGAGAGAACGTCGGAGCTACGGATCCGGTAGTGAAATGGGATAACGGGACAGAGGTTGCAAATCCGTAGTCTGGGGGAATAAATGTCTCAAAGAATAAGAAATATGAATGTTTTTATTATGGTATTGATTCTTATAGTCACACCTTTCTCTGCAATGGTTGCAGGAGCTGACACTGATAATTCAGATGATACAAATGGCTTCATGGTAGATGAAACTACCGTTCGAACTATGGAGGCAAGTATAGATGATTCAAAGCATGATTTCACGTTCAACGAAGCCCTCACCCCAGAAGGATCATGCTCTGCATGTCATGACCCTCAGAGTATACAACCCTATATGTGGCCGCGAGACTTGACAGATGAGGAGGCTTACTTTACCCAGACATCAAATCCAAATTATGTTGTGAGTGGTACTATCTACTGCTATGACTGCCATGATAATCACGGTGCAGTCGATAACGATCCTTCTTATATAGAATTCATCAACGCTTCACTTGGCAGGTACATCCCACAGGATGTCGCTTTTGACGGAAATATGTATGGAAATGATCTGACTTATGACAGCACTGATGCAGATGAGGAGTATGGATATTATGAGTCGGATGAATCAGGACATCGTATCAAGAGTAACCCACCGGGACTTGATGAGATAGCTAAGGATGATAAACTCCCTTGTACAGACTGCCATAATCCTCACAATGATGAGCCTACTAACGAGGTATTTATAAAGGGAAGTTATGGGTATCCGCTGGGTGGCAAGATTGTATCTAACCTGAAGGCAAGCGACAACACACGTTCCGGAACAGGTACAGGTAGAGAGATCTGTACAATCTGTCATGGGTATGGCGATAACGGAACGTCAGTCAGATTTGTAGATGTAAATCCTTCCTATAATTCGACTACTACGATCATTAAAACTCCTACCGGGGTGCCTCAGCACAACAGTGCAGATAGCACTCCGTGTACAGACTGCCATACACATAACGGCATAGGTGCATCGTGTGGAGAAGGGGGATGTCATGGTTCCATGAGTAAGAGTCACGACACCCATTCGACCGCTGTATTCGGGCCCAATATGGCCTCCTGTTCAGGCGCTGACGGATGTCATAAAGGCGGACACTCCGGGGTCTTCAATGATGATCTGCCAAAGTCATCGACCACAGTATGTGACGATTGTCACAGCCCCGATGGTGGTTATGATGGTGTGGATTCCACAGGTGACTCTGTCGGAGCAAAAGATAATTGGGATAATGGTGTTTACGACAGTAACAACACATTATTGCTTGGGAAGGAGAAGTGGTGTGTAGGTTGCCATGATGAAGAGCCGGCCACAATAGATGGTGTTGACGCTCCTAAAGTTGGTGGTGATGGTTCTACATATGGATACTTCATAAATGGCCATGGTGCTGATGACAAGGTACCCTGTGAGGTCTGTCATAAAATAGAAACTATGCACTTCGACGGTGAAGCCAGAACCTATTCATTTAACTCCACATATTATGGTCCCTATCAATCCGGTGTGGCATATGCATCAGGGTACAGGTTAAAGTATGTCAACGGAAGTGTGCCACTCATGATCCCCTCGAATTATGGAATCACTTGGAGCTACAATGCTCAAGCCATGAGAGATAACGCATTCAGGCTATGCCTTGACTGTCATGATTCTACAAAGATATTCGATGACACACCCGGTGATGGTGTTGATACCAACTTCAAAGCAAGTGACCCCGACCCTCCGAAGAAGTACTCATATGCCTGGGGGATTGGTGCCGATACAAATGAACACGTTTCACATATGATGAACTATCTCGGGCCGTTCGCAGATTCCGATTGGGACTTGTCAACCGTTGGTGCTGGTGGGTCAGATGGTAGCGGACTTGATACTAACATGGCCTGTTCCAATTGTCATAATGTCCACGGGGCATCCCCGGTCTTCGGTTCTACAAATGAGGCCATGATAAGGAATGGTGAGCTTGCAGGACGAACCGGATATGGATTCAGTTACGTCATCGAAGACACGACAAGCGGTGGTTACCCGATGGTGACATCGAGTGGTGCCAATAAATCTATAAGTGTCGGATCCATCTTCAGAAACAGTACGGATGATAACATGTGTGGCGGTTCAATGTGCCATGGTAGCCCCACGCCCCCTACAGGAAGTAGTTATGATGCCAGAGGTAGCAGTTATGGGACATACCTTGAGTACTACAGGCCATACAACCTATTCGAGATCTGGCTTACACCTCCTGCGATAACCTGTGATGATCTCAACGGTGCAGATGAACTTATCGACAGTAGCGTCACAACAGCAAACACACTTGATACTGGGACTGATCAGTATGTGGTCTTCGATCTTGGTGGAAGCTACACAATACCCTCGATAAAGATGTACACCGATGGAAACAGCTACACATGGGACGTCTTTATGGGAAATGACACTTCTGGAAGTTGCAGCAGTTCCCCAAGTTGGGGTACTCTTGTTCTTAATGACTGGGCAACGCCAGTTGTAAACGACTGGACGAAGGCGTACCTTTCAACACCTACCACGGCGAAGTACATCAAACTTTTAAGAAGTGACACTGGTGGTGATCTTGCAGCAAACAGCCTCTATGAATTCATGTTCGATCCGCCAAATGCTAACCTCACAATCGACGTGGATGAAGAGACTGAATTGCACGTCTATGATCCTGAGGGTAGACATATTGGATTGAATTCAGAAACAGATGAAATAGATTATGAGATTCCTGGTGCCGATATCAACACAACCACACAGACGGTCTTTCTAACAAAGCTCTCCGTTGGTGATTACAAGGTAATCCTGGATGGAACCGAGAATCACGAGTATGAACTAACTGTCACAGGTGAGTCAGAAGATGGCGAGCTTATCAATGAGACATTTATCGGGAACATCACAGAAAACGAGCAACATGACTCTGCAGTAGAGGTCGATACTACTGATCTTGATAACATTTTGGTATCCCTGGAAGTACCTGAAGAAACGATTGTTATCGAGGATGGTTATGAATACAACGTGATATTTGATGGTCTTTACCCGGATATCGACAATGTTGAAATCGACATCTACGAGGTAGATGTGAACAACAGCACAGGAATGCCACTAGATATAGAAGTCGTCTCTTCATGCATGGTAAACTCATCCGGAAGTGGTGATTTTGTCCTGAGGTTTGAGGACGTGCAAGAAGCTGATAAGATCGATTTTGTATACAAAATCAATATGGCAGGTGAATGGATCGTGTTGCCATGGGAGATCGACGGAGACGATGTCATTGTAACTATGCAAGCAGGTGATCCACCGATTGTATTTGCAGAAGATACAACTCAACCAACTCCAACGCCTACTCCGTCGCCAGATTCATCTCAGCAACCTATGGGCGGTGGCGGCGGTGGCGGAGGACTACCTCCATCTGACAATATAGAAACTGATTCAAGGGGAACGGTGCTCTCAACTTACACCAAAGAATCATCTGATGGTAATACAAAACTGATCATCCCTGAAGGAACAACCGCACTTGATTCCGATGGAAAAGCATTGAAATCGGTTGGCATCAGTTCTATGCGTGTTGGTGAAACAGTGACTGCATATAATCTTGGACCTGTTGGAGCAACGTTTGATCCAGAGGTCGAACTGATCATCAAGTACGATTCAGACGAAGTAGCCGAAGGTGAAACAGCTGTTATAAAGATACATGATGGCGCAAAATGGATACCACTTGAGACCACAGTCGATACTGCAACCAGTTCGGCAAGCGTAAAGATATCCCATTTCACGCTCTTTGCATTGTTCGGAGAAGAAGAGCAGGCGTCTATATCTACATCTACTACCATGCCGGCTTTTCCGGTAGTGTCAATGCCAGAATCAACCTCAACGACTCCGACTGACGTACCAGAAGAGACGGAAGAACAATCACCGGTTATTCCATGGGTCTGGGTAATCGGAACGATAATTATAATTGCGGCCTTCCTGGGACTGAGGGCTGTGAATTTAAAGAAAGATGAATGAAGATGACTTTTGTTTAGACTTTTACCCATCTTCCGAAAAAACCGATTGGAAATAAACACAAAACACAATATTTTTCCCTTTTTGTTGATTAAATATATAGACCGAGGACCGAGGTGAATAGGCACGGCAAATAATAATATTGTGTTTCTGATACTGGTAGCAGTACTTGCCATCGGTATATTTGCATTACCAAGCACAATTGCAATGTTCGGTGGACAACATAACTGGTATAATCTAGCCCCAGGTGGAAACCAGGTTCCCTGTCAGAAGTGCCATGCCGATATCTATGAGGAGATGAATAGCATGCCTGCAGGAGTGGGTGCACCTCATAGGACTTATCCTTGTGCCCATTGCCACAGAATCTCAGGTTTTGGAGAGAACAATGGAACCGGGTATACATATGCAAGTGGAAATGGTGTTGGAAGCACACCGGGAGAAGAAGCTCATGCAGCATCAAGCGTTGAATGTATGGACTGTCACGATATTAATTACATGTTTACCAGAGGTCCGATAACAAAAGGTCCGGCAAGTGATCATCACAAGGAAAATCCGGATTACCAGGTGGCACCACCAGAGGGAGGAGGAGGTGGACCTTCTCCAGGGTGTGGTTTTGGACCCGGGGACTATGGGCCATATCACTGTCATGCCCCACCAAGAAATGATTGGGAAGGTCCAAATCAAACTGATCTTCATAATATCCATATGATTAGAGCCGGTGGTTTTGGTTTAACCGATTTTGATAACATGAATTTATATTATTACAAGAACTATAAAACCTGGCCAAGTGATACCGGTGATAAAGCTGCACACAAGGCATTTGTTTTTGATGCCATCAACGATAGCCTCATGGAAGGGGCCAATGAAGCCTGCATCGCATGCCACACACATGTTGCAATCGATATCAACTGGACTCACAAATACAAGATGTATCTTGAAGCAGATGGATCGAGCGGTGATTGGACTGTGGGCAACTTCTTAACAGAAGGAACCTACAACGTAACAACATACGGTAACATGAGTGGAGAGAACGTCGGAGCTACGGATCCGGTAGTGAAATGGGATAACGGGACTGTAGTAATAGACCCGTAGAATTTATGGATCGGATATGGATTTATCCAAATTTCAGCATTTTTTTTGATATTTATCATTAAAATATATGTCAAAGGAATTTTATGTAGAAAATTATGTAGAAAAGCTTAAATATTGTCAGAGGACATAACATTAACTAAGGGCTAATCTAATTTTCAAGAGAGGAAAAAACATGGAAGGTAGGAAGATAGCACTTCTGCTTGTGGCTGTACTTGCCATCGGTATATTTGCATTACCAAGTACAATAGCGATGTTCGGTGGACAGCATAACTGGTACAATTTAGCTCCAAGTGGAAATGATGTTCCGTGCCAGAAATG
>JAXHTJ010000075.1:0-10877 GCA_034190245.1 Halobacteriota archaeon
TCTTTGACCTACAGAAAGTGATATTTTGTATGGTTGAATTGTCTGTTCTGTGGTGAAATTATATTCCTCACTTTCATTTGAATTTTCACTTAGATCCGTGCTATTCACAACGAAATAATATTTCGTATTAGGCAGGAGTCCTGAAAGATCTACGCTATGTGAGGTGACATTTTCCGTGTCGTGTTTTTGTAATGTGTAGTTACCCAACTTGGTGCCGTATTTGACGAGACTGTCTGATGGTTCGTCTGTGTCCCATGTTATGATGGCTGAGTTGCTGGTTATGTCTGTTGCGGTTACGTTAGTAATTATTGGTGGGGTTGTGTCTGGAATGGCGCTTGTTTTTGCAGTCTGATTGACCCATGACTTGTTAATGTTTCCAGATGAATCAACTGTGCGCGTTCCTATCTCATATTCTGTATCAGCGGAGAGTCCAGTTGCATTGTAAGACTGCTCAGATGTATTTTCCTGCCAGACACCGTCCAGATAGATCATTACATGACTGAAATCAGGATCTGTCGGATTTATCCATGCCCAGTTGATGTAGGTCTGCTCGTATGTGGTGTTGATCAGATTTGTTATTGATGCTGGCGGGGTAATATCTGGTTCTGAAGTCACGTTCCATATCCAGGTCTGCATATCCGTTCCATTTTCATTTGTTGCGATTGCTGAGACATTCCAGGTTCCAATAGCTGCACTTGTATTCGTGTATGTTGATTCTGTCAAATTCGTATTTGTCTGCACTTCTGTTCCATTTATCAACCAGCTTACGTCGACTGTTTGATTGATCGATATGTTGAATGTTCGAGTTGCAACTTCTACGTCGCTTACTGGTGATTCTGGTGCATATGATATTATTTTTGTAGGCATCAAACCTGAAGTGCCAAAAGTGATGTTATACTCTGTTACTGGATCATCAACAATAAGTATTCTGCCATCTCGCATCCAATAGTTGTGCGGGGAAATAATCCTGCCGTCAGAGCTTGCAACAAGCAGAATGGGTACTTTGTTCTCATAAGGATCCTCAATAGAAATGCAAATCCATTTCCCATCCACTTTTTTTGTGCTAATCGATAGAATTGGATTTTCTTGCGTTGGGCCCATTATAACGGTATAGTCCATTAATAAGACTTCAGTAGAAGTGCCATACAAAGCATCTATTACGTAATCCGGGATTTTATCTTGGTCAGAATCGACAAGCATATCATAAACAACATCACCCGTATCTATATCCCTCAGGATTATGTGTGTGTTCAATTCTTTTATAAGGGATGTTTCCATCCCTCCAAGTTCAGAAGAGTGAGTATATGATCCGGTGAACTCTGTAAACGATCCGTCAAGAGTGGTTACCATTTCCCACCACTTGAAGTCACTTTCACCCGGATCTATGTCGCCAAAATCAACATCAACCAAATCGCTTTCAGAACCACCAAGTATCTTAAAGTCTATCATCAGACCCGCAGCATTATCATAAATCACTGGCTGAGCACTCTTAATATTAAATTCTCTTGCAGTACCATGACCATCGTTTGTTGCTTTCACTGCCAGCTTGAAAGGCTTGTTGGCTAGAACATCTGATGGGATATAATAATCCAGAACAATCTGCGGTTGAGGTTTAACAAGTATCTGCACATCAAGAGTGGAAAATTCATAATAAACGCCATCGACATAATAGCTAATATTAGCTGAAATGTTGTAAACCTTTCCTTCGGCTCCAGTCCCTCCAGCACCTGGTTTCGGTATTATTAACCATTGAGCTTTTGCAATACCGAGTGCGGGTATACTCCCACCTCCGTTAATGTCACTAATGCCGGTGAGTCGTGGGGACTGAATGAAGAATCTATCATTGGCATAACCATCACTATCTCTGATAATTATATCAACATCAATGTTATCAACACTCTTATCACTCATTCTATTGTATATTCCTAGACCTGCCCAGAAAGCATCTCGTTCCATTGTGGCATTCTGGGATATCGAAAGTCTAACCACTTCATGGATTGTTCTAGATATAACAGTTGGCCGTATTCTCGATCCATTCCACGAATAATTTGAAAAACCATTTGAGGGAATATCAATCCAATGGGGCCACATAAAATCTCCGCCAGCATGGCAAACAAATGGTGGTAATTGGGTCCCATTGAGTGAAACAGAATGAGGCCAATACCAGGTAATATTTTTAGGCAGAGGAGGCACATTGGGGATTTTTACACCAAAGTTCACTTCAACCCCGCCTATAGGTAATACTGCCAAACAATTGGGATCTCCTGGAGGTCCGAAGAGGAATACTGCAGCACCGCCAATAAATCGTGGTAACACCAATCCTGCACTAAGAGGTTTTCTATTAAGGGTCAGAATCGATGAATTCCCTGGATCTATACTTGTGGGATTAAAATCACCAATTAGGATGCTGTCAAGATATGGCAGACCAATACTCAACTTTGAATTCTTAACAGCCTCAAGTGGGATTTGGAAAAACAAGGAAAATTTACTGTATGAGTAACTAGTACTTCTACTATAATACAACAGATTTTCCGTGATAATATATCTTTGACTATCAGAAAATTTTTCATGTACAATTTCGAAAACGCCTACAATCTCGTCAGGTACCAATTCCAGAGGGTTTATAATATCCTTTTTGAGTAAAAGTCCAACAGCAGGAGTGAAAGATATCTTGCTCCCGTTCTCAGGATTACCATTAGTAGCATTGATATAAAATGTGTTAGTCACCTCCCTCAAAGGTCCCAAGTCATGGTTAAGTACGGTGAGTACAGCAATAGCATACTTATCGAGTTTAAGATTCTCAGGCTCTATTCCAGAAGTTATGTATTCCCCACCACACATAACACAATAATGGGGATCAAATGAAATATTAACAGTGTTGATCGTAACGGGAACATTTGTGCCCGTGATGGCGCGAACATTATTTCCACCTACAGAATGCAAATAGCTCCCACGTATGTTAACAAACCCAGTCAAACCAATAGAGTTGGGTGGAGGCGTCTCAGAAAAACTTATAGTAAAGGGTACCTGCACACTACTCTTTGCTTTTATTTCAGGGATGTCATTGACCCGGAACTCCATATCGGCATAATGTCCCAGACCTACATCCTTAAGTTTTACGTCCTTTATCGAAACCAGGCCGAAGTTGATTAGATGCAAGTTTCCGTTGACTATTCCTCCTGGCTCAAAATTATATGCTAAAAAAGATGGATGTGCTACTAGGACTGGGACCGGAACATCTGTTTCAAACTTCATCTTCAAAATTATATTATATATGTCCGTAATCTCCGTCGGTTCAAGATCCCAAGTAAAGTCAATAAGCGACATACCAAGGGAAATGTTGACTGTTTTAGGCGACGGTAAAGGATCCACTTCAACCGATCCCATCTGAGGAAACATGCTGTTGTTACCAGAAAACACATCGTAGATGTATCTTCCAACTGGGAGATCATCAATTAAGGCATAGCCCCTCTCATCAGTCGTTAGGTTGTAGGTACTAAAGTTAGTTTCATCAACCAGGGAAATGTTTGCACCTGATATGTTCCCACCAAATGGGTCCGTCACATAGAATCGAAGTGATCCAGTGCTAGAATTTGATACATGAGCTGCTACCTCGACTGATGCAGGTTCGTGGTTTGTACTTGAAATATTAATGAACCCAGAATAGTTACCAACATCTATTTGGAATGAACTGATCACAAAGTAGATTGAGGCGTTTTCACCAGGAGGTAAATCTTCCAAGCTTTTATTTGATATTAACTGCATCCATGAATTAACAGATTGATTCAATGTAACATTTTTCAGAGTGCCATAACCTCTATTAGATAGTGTGAAGGACTTTATTATGGACTTGTTCAGGTTCAAGCCAGCCTCAATTTTCATTGAACTAACTTCCAAAATAGGATTATCTGCATGGACCCTCACTATAATCTCAGAAATCTCTTCAGACGTTTGAACAGTCGAAACAACAACGGAAAACTCTGTTTCACCGAGTTCGCCTTCTGATGCTTGCACAATAAGAGTAAATGTTTTATTTTCTCCAGGAAGAAGGGTGTTGGGCAGGTTACTGGTATTTAAAATACCAAAAACATTATCTGAAGTGTTTTTGTCTATTAAATTTGCATTTACACCAGTTAGTATGTTTTCACCTAAATTAAACAGAGTCAGATTTAATTTGTACTCGTAACCCTCCGTCATGTCAATAGTATCAGATTCTGGACGTAAATACAAACCGTTTATACTAAAGACTTCTTTTGCACCCCTTTCTAAACTGTGACAATCTACAATAGCCTTTAATTTGTAATTACCGGCTTCATAATCAAAGGGATAAAATGTGAAATTGAAATCGCCATTTTCACGAGAGTTTGTGATAAAGGTTCTGATGAAACTTTCAACATTTATTTCCAGAGTAACTGTCGCATTAGATACCGCGCTACCGTTAAAGAAGAAGGCAGAGCCTGTGATATTGATGGGTTCTCCCCTATCATATACAATCTTATCTGTGTTTATGTTTACTTCAAAGTCCTCAGTTACAAAAAAATCTAAAGTTGTGTTTTCGATATTTCCTGAGGAGTCCTCGCCTACCACCGAAACATTAAACCGGCCCACACCCAAGAGATTAACGTCAACCTCCAAAACGAAAAGATCTGAGATGCTATCATAGCTCATTGCATTGGGCCCAAAGACTAACGTTGACTCACTGTTGTAAATTGAAAGATTCAAGCTAACATTCTCGTCGCTTAGAACTCTGCTCGAGATACCAAGTTTATAGGCCTCTGCCTCAAATTTCGCAACTTCGTTTAAAACATAAGTTTCTTTATCTGATCTTGCGCTGATTGAATAGGGGCCGGTGAAAAAAAGGAGAGAGGAATTATAGCCGATGTGCGTGCTATTGTGTGCAGTAACATTGGCAATCCAAACCCCCTTAGGATCATCCTGGGTAACATAATACTCACCAACAAAAAAATTACTGTCTGATGAAAGAGGGATTATTTTTGATTCATTTTCAGGGCCAGAAAGGGTAGCGTATGCTGTGACATTAGAAGAGAGATAGTCTCCATTTAAGTCAGATATTGTGGTATTAAATCGTAATAAATCCCCTGACGAATAGAACGAGTAATTTAGTGGTTCGACTATTCTAACATTTAATATGCCCTCGTATGTAATGTCTTCTATAATTATTAGCTTATATGCAACATTATTCCCTTCATTTACCTCAACAATATCATCATCCGGGTCTATCTTCACATAGATCTCATGCACTCCTGCTTCTGCGATCCATGTTACATTTACAGTTTCGTTTCCGCCTGCGGTTATTAAAGGTATTGTTTGGTCAACATCAATTTGGGTTCCGTTTATCGGATCTCCATCAAAGAACTGCATAACAACATTACTTGCATCAACATCTCCTACATTGTGGATTGTTGCATTGATTGTTACTGTTTCTCCTATTACTGGGAATGGGTTTGAGAAGGAGATGTTATTTGCGGAGAGGGTTAGGTCTGGGAGTTCTGTTGGTGTGAAGTAATTTTCAAATCCTCCCGTCAACGGGTAATTATCCACATCCGTATCAATTGAGTAGGGGTTGTCTCCGATTCCATCACCATCAGTATCGCTTCCTGTATAATCATCCCAGTAGTTGCCGATGTAGTTTGTAAAGGTTGATTCGTTGTATTTGTAAGTTATGGGTTCGGTTGAGTTCCATAAGTTGGTTGAATCGGAAGAACGGACGTTATAGTCGTTGTTTACGAAGTTGTTTAGGTAGATGTTATTATTGGAAGTATATGAGAGCCAGATTCCAACTTCAACATTCGAGTTAACCACATTATTATTTATACTGTTATCAAATGATTCATAGAGATAAATCCCAATCATATTGCTTGATGTAACACTTCCAGTAATCACGGAGTTCTCAGTGTATGCTAATTCAATCCCAACTCCGCTGTAAGAGGCATTTATGTTTTCTATGGTCATACCAGAGCAATTTGAAAGGATGACCTCTCCTGCATCCTCTGGAACTTTTATGTCCTGCGTGTCCTTATAATAGTATATTGGTTTCCCATTGGCTGTATTGCTCTCTATTATATGCGTGTTGAAATGAGAAAGTTCAGAACCTTGAACACAGATTCCGCACTTTTTAAATATGTTATCAGTTATGATGTTGTTGGAAGATTCGATGAGCCAGACCCCCGTTTCGAGGTGTATTCTAATTTCTTCGAAGCCGTGTGCAATATTATTGGTTATGCTGTTGTTAGAAGAATTGACAAGATGAATCCCATCATGGTTATATGATGCATTGTTGTCGGAAATATTACAATTATCTACTTCATTGAGATATATTCCAGCCTCTTCCGAGCCCATTGCCCCAGTCACCGTAAACCCACTAATATTCACATAATCCGCAGTCACCTCAAACACATGATCGTCAGAATTTGCAGCCTGAACAATTGTATCTTCAGGATCTCCAGATGTAGAACGAATCGTTAAAGACTTGGTGACGTCCACATTTTCATTGTAGGTACCAGGATCGACAATTATTGTATGCCCATTAAGTGTATCAGAATCATCTATAGCACCTTGAATAGTTGCGAAATCTTCTCCTGTGCCAAGGTTGTGGACTGACAAAGGCCCTACCGGAGTCACATCCCATACCCACGTCTGCATATCAGTATCATTTTCATTTGTTGCGATTGCAGAGACATTCCAGGTTCCAATAGCTGCGCTAAGGTTTGTATAAAATGCCTCTGTTACAGTTTCATTTATTTGAACCTCTGTTCCATTTATCAGCCAGGTGACATTAACAACTTGATCGATTGTGATGTTAAATGTTCTGGTTGCCCCTTCCGAATCGCTAACTGGTGAAGGCGGAGCGAAAGATATTATGTTTGGCGGGGCTACACCAACTGGAACTAATGGTAACCAATCTCCACCATTTGTTATATTTCCACTGGAATTATACGGAAGTAATGTATCACCTAAGCCGTCACTATCTGTATCAGCTCCTATATAGTCTGACCAGCAATTTCCGCCTAGGTATGAGCTACCCATGATGTTTGTACCCAAGGTCTTGGTGATGTTCCAAGTATTATTTCCAACCAAATCCAATGCGTTGTTCGCATTACTAAAGTAGTTATTGTAGATGAGATTATAGCCTAAATAATTAATAAAGATGCCACAGCGGTTGTTATTATATATATAATTATCGGTAATGGTGTTATTGCTTGATTGGTAGATGCAGATGCCGTCGAAGTTATTGTTGTATGCGTAATTACTATTGATGGTGTTGCTAGAAAATTCGATGCGGATGCCATGCATGTTGTTGTATGCATAATTACCGATGATGGTGTTATTGCTTGAAGACCACAGGTGGATGCCGCCCATGGTATTATCGTATGCATAATTATCGGTGATGGTGTTGTTGATCGAATTTCTCAAGAAGATTCCGTATGAGTTATCGTATGCATAATTATCAATAATAGTGTTATTAATCGAATTATCCAAACGGATGCCGTAGTTATTCGATGTGCTAACATTGAAAATCTCACAGCACTCAACACTATTAAGATATATTCCAGCCTTGTAAGAGTCGGTTGCGCCTTCCACCGTAAACCCGCTTATATTCACATAATCTGCTGTTACATTAAAGACATGATCATCTGGGTTAGACGCGTTCACAATCGTATCTTCAGGATTTCCAGAAGTTGATCTGATCGTCAAAGACTTGGTAACATCCACATTCTCATAATAAGTTCCAGAATCAACCGTGATTGTATGTCCGTTTAATGTATTAGGATCATCTATCGCACCCTGAATCGTTGCGAAGTCTTCACCTGTGTCGATGTTGTGGACCGGCAATCCTATCCCACTAACGACCCATATCCATGTCTGCAAATCAGTACCATTTTCATTCCTTGCGATTGCAGAGACATTCCAGGTTCCAACGGCTGCGCTAAGATTTGTATAAGATGCCCATGTTACACTTGTGTTTGTCTGCACCTCTGTTCCATTAATCTGCCAGGAGACGTTGACAACCTGATCGATTGTGACGTTGAATGTTCTGGTTGAACCTTCTGAATCGCTAACTGGTGATGGTGGAGCGAAGGATATTATGTTTGGCGATACTAAACCAACCTGAGTCAATGGCAGGAAGTCCCCACCCTTTGTTATATTTCCACCGGAATTATAAGGAAGTAATGTATCCCCTAAGCCGTCGCCATCTGTATCAGCTCCTGTATAGTCTGACCAGTAGTTACCACCAAGATAAGGTCCACCTATAATGTTTATTCCCGCTGTTTTTGCAATGTTCCATGTGTTGTTTCCGTCATCATAAGAGTTGTTTGTGTTGTTGAAGTAGTTGTTGTAGATTGTGTTGTTGCTTGAGTCTTCTTCTAAGTAGATACCATAGCCACTATTATTTGATATTGTGTTATTTGTAAGCTCGTTGTTATCTGTTTCCCCTAAAAGAGCACCATACCAGTTGTCCGATGCGGTGTTATTCGTTAAGATGTTGTTGCTTGAACTGCTTAATGAGATACCGTATCCACCGTAGGATGCGGTATTATTTATGAGTTTATTGTGACTCGATCCCGACAGGGGGAGGCAATATTTACTATAAGATACAACGTTGTTCAAGAGTATGCTACCATTAGAATGCCATAACCAGATACCATTGTGTCCACCGATTACTGTATTGTTCATGAGGCCATTGTTATCCGAATTATCCAAAACAATGGAATATATGTATGTAAACATTACATTATTATTTACGATTGTATTGTCTTTAGATTCTATCAAAAAGATGCCGTAATCGTAACTATAGTTAACGCTGTTGTCTGTGATATTATTGCTATTTGAAGAATTTAAGAAGATGCCATAGCCATAATTTCCAGTTATGTTGTTATCTTTAATTCTGCAATTATCAACATCATAAAGATACATTCCTGCCCCTTGAAACCCAGTTCCTTTCACAGTAAACCCACTAATATTCACATAATCCGCAGTCACATTAAAGACATGATCATCTGGATTAGCGGCTTGAACAATCGTATCTTCAGGATTTCCAGAAGTTGATCTGATCGTCAAAGACTTGGTGACGTCCACATTTTCATTGTAAGTACCAGGATCAATTGTGATCGTATGCCCATCTAAGGTATCAGAATCATCTATCGCTTCTTGAATCGTTGTGAAATCTTCGCCTGTGTTAATGTTGTGGACCGGTTTTGTGGGTGAAGCACCATAAACCAAAGGCAGAAAGTCCCCGCCATTTTGTATATATCCAGAAGAATTATACGGAAGTAATGTATCTCCTAAGCCGTCTCCATCAGTATCAACGCCAGTGTAATCTGACCAGTAGTTACCACCAAGATAAGGGCCACCAATTATGTTTGTTCCTAGTGTTTTTGCAATGTTCCATATGTTATTTTCGCCGTCATAGGCGTTGAATGTGTTGTTTAAGTAATTGTTATAGATCTGGTTATTGGAAGAAGAGTATAACCAAATACCACACTGATTTTCTGAAACATAATTATTCTTGATGATGCCATTCTCTGACGTTTTGACAAGAATCCCCTCATCCTCATTCGATTCAATCGTATTATCAGTTATAGCAACATTATTAGATGAGTCGAGTACTATACCTATAAAATTGCTAGAAACAGTGTTATTGGATATCTGTGAATCAACTGAGGAAACTTCAAGAGCTTTATCCGATGCGGTAAGCTTGAATCCATCAATAATACATGAATCTGCAGTTACGTTTAACGCGATGAAAGGGTCTCTATAATCTGTTTTCCAATTTTGGACATCCACTGCAACTGAACCTGCATTAGGGGCTGTGTCGTCAACGGTAATTGGTGAAGCATCACCATTTAATGATTCAAAAACCAGGCGAATTGTGGAAGCGTCAGTTAATTGAAACCCGGTTTCATAATCCAAAAAATTAATTTTATAGCGTTTATCCGCTCCTTCCGGGCCATCAGTACAGTCCAAAAACCCTGACCTGCTCCAAATATTCCAATAATTCCATGTTCCCGAATTTGATACCCACCGCTCCACATTAGGTTGTTCAATAAGATGACCCACCGGACACACTCTGTAATCTGCACCAATACCATGTATGGGGTAACCCGTTGTTGGGTTGTTATCGGTATCCATATATATTCTTAACCATCTATAATCGCCAGATCCATGATATTCAACATCAAAGAGTAATAAAGGCCCATAAGGCGAACCTTGCACATCTTTGTCAATCCAAACTCGGCCAATATCCAGGAAACTCCCATCACCACTTGGATCATTCACCAGAAGATTGAATTGATGATCAGGGACTCTACCTCCATTTATCTCTGGCATTCCACTGCCTGTGTCCACACCACGCAGGGTAAGCTGTTTGTCCACAATGACATTCTCATAATAAGTGCCACTGTAAACAATAATTGTATCTCCAGCACTCGCTGCATTCACAGCATCCTGAATCTTCGTAAAATCCGCCCCGCCAGAATCATCAACAGTCCATGTCGTTGCTGCAGCTACCGGTACAACTCCAACAAACATCGACACCACTAACAACCATACAAAAACAACCGCTAAAATCTTATCTGATACCATACCCTTCACCTCTTCCTACAATAATGCTAATCGTAAATCATTACAAACCAATATCATATAAGCATTCTGTTACCATTCTCCAAAAAATTAACGAAAAAAAGAAAAAATTTAAAAAATCGTAAAAAAAATGAAAATATTTCATCGAAGACTTCAACTTTGTTAACCACATTCCACTTAACATAAGTATTCAGAATTTTTCACATTCATTTGAGAAGGAAGAATTGAAGAAGGCTACAAAATAAACGCTTACTTCACCTCGACTTCTCCACACC